>NZ_JBSFMM010000001.1:0-181541 GCF_053599555.1 Streptomyces sp. NPDC000941 | reverse complement strand
GCCCGCGACCGGGCGCCGCGCGAGGCCTGCGCCCTCGGCGCGCGGGACGGCTCGCCGCGCTACCGCCTGGACGCGTACTACGGCCCGTACGCGGAAGAGGTCCGCGCCGAGTACGCCGGCAGCCCGGGCCAGGACGGCCCGTCCCCCGGCGACGCGCCCTCGGGCCGGCTGGGCCAGAGCGCCTACTGGGCCAGCGCCCCCTGCCCGGACGGCGCCGAGGACGCGCTGTTCCTGGTCCGCGCGGACGGCACCGAGGACGACACGCGCCGCAAGCCGGACCTGACGTACGAGCGCACGGCGCTCAAGGCGTTCGCGGAGCGCTCGGCCCGACACCACGGATGCGAGGCGCCGGCCACGCCTGCCAAGTGAGTTCAGACCACCTCGCCGCCCACCCCGGAACGTCCCGCGGGCACGCCGACGATGCCCACGGACACCTGCTTGCGGACGGACTCGCCGAAGACCTCGACGACGGCATCGGTGATCGACGCGATCAGCCGCGCGGGGGCGTTCTCGAACTCCGGGTGGTTCAGCGCCCCTTCGCGCATGCTCAGCGTGATGGCTGGCGTGTTCTCCTCGGTCGGCACACCGCCGATGCCATGGCGCCCGCGCGGCACGCCGAACAGATCGACGACCGCGACGGAGCGCAGCCGCTCGCCGTACACCGCGCCCACCGCGTCGGTCAGCGCCCGGATGAGCTTCGGCTCGGTCTTTCCGTCGAGTTCTTCTTCGCGGATCTGCACGGTGAAGTGGGGCATGACGAATCTCCGTTCGGTCGGGTAGCTTGCACGCAGACGTGTTTGCTTTGTAAGCAAAGCATCTTTGAATGCAAAGCTATTGCCCGTGGTTGATCAGTGTCAACCTCGGTCAACCCTTGACCGCGCCTCCCAGCGCGAAGCCGCCGCCCATCCGGCGGGCGATCAGCACGTACAGCAGGATCACGGGGGTCGAGTAGAGGATGGAGAAGGCGGCGAGCTGGCCATAGGCGACCTGGCCGTAGTTGCCGAAGAAGGTGAAGATGCTGACCGACGCCGGGAGTTGGTCCGGGGTGAGCAGCAGCATGAAGGGCACGAAGAAGTTGCCCCACATCATGATGAAGCTGTAGATCATCACGACCGTGATGCCCGGTCCCATCAGGGGCAGGATGACGCGCACCAGGCTCTGCAGCCAGGACGCGCCGTCCGTCCACGCGGCCTCTTCGAGGATGACCGGGACGCCGTCCATGAAGTTCTTCATCAGCCAGACGGCGAACGGGAGTTGCGAGGCGGCCAGGAACAGCGCCGTTCCGTACATCGTGTCGATCAGGTCGACCTGTACGAAGAGGCCGTAGACCGGGACCATGATCGCGGTGATCGGCAGACAGGTGCTGAACAGGATCGTCAGCAGATACGGGCGTACGAGACGGGAGCGGAACCGGGACAGCGGATAGGCGGCGAGGGCCGCGCACGCCACGGTCAGGATGGTGGCCCCGCCGCACAGCAACAGGCTGTTGAGCATCGGCGTGAAGGTGATCTCGTCCGTCCACACCGCCTGGAAGTTGTCCAGCGTGGGGGAGCCGGGGGCGGAGACGCGTAAGGTCGCCTCGCCGTCGACGGAGGCCAGGATCAGCCAGGCCAGCGGGAGTACGAAGGCCGCGGCGACGACGAGCAGGGCGGCGTCGGCGGCCAGTCGGCGGCGGGTGCGGGGCGACCAGGCGGCGGGGCGTTTGGTGGTGGTCGTGCGGGGTTTGGCGATACGGGATCTGAGCGGGGCGGACTTGGCCGGATGGGACAAGGTGCGGCCGGACGGTGCGGACAACCTCGGACCTCCTCGCGCCTGCTGAGCGCAGTCGATCAGCGTTCCGTACATGAAACCGCCCGTCAGGCCGGGAGGGGAAGACTGCGGTCAGCGGCTTCAGTTGGGGTGGGCCGCGAGCGCGGTGGCGTGGCGTAGGGCCGCGTCGCCTTGGCGGGCGGCGGTGCGCATGGCGATATAGCCGTCCGGGCGGATGAGGACGAGTCCGTCTTCGCGCATGTCGTAGCTGCGGTGGGCCTGGCCGTCGGTGTCGATGACCGTGTCGGGACCGGTCGCCGTCGGGTCGTCGGTCACCCGATAGGCGCGCAGCGGGACGGGCGCGTCCCATGCGGCGGCCGTGCCGTGGCCGCCGCCGAAGGACAGCAGCGTCCAGTGCGGGCCGCGCAGCAAGTCGAAGAGGCGGAGCTCGCGGCCGGTCGCGGCGTCGCGGCAGGGCGCGTCGGGCGCCCGGTCACCGGCCTGGAGGCCGTTGCTTCGGGTCGTCAGCGGGCTGTCGGGGTAGGCGATGGTGAGCCCGGTGGTGAAGTCGTCGGTGAGACCGCGCAGCGCGGTCGAACCGTCGCCGTCGTCGAAGGCGCGCATCATCGCGTGCATCCGGGAGGTGCTGTCGTCGAGGACGGCCTGGGCGACGGGGCGGCGTTCTCGCTCGTACGTGTCCAGCAGGGCGGCGTCGGCGCCGCCGAGGACGGCGGCGAGTTTCCAGCCCAGGTTGTAGGCGTCCTGGATGCCGGTGTTCATGCCCTGCCCGCCGGCGGGCGAGTGGATGTGCGCCGCGTCTCCGGCGACGAAGACCCGGCCGACGCGATACCGGTCGACCAGGCATACGTTGATCTGGTACAGCGAACGCCAGCCCGCGTCCTGGAGTTCTACGTTCGGCAGGTCCGCGCGTTCGGCGAAGATGCGGCGGAACAGCTCCAGTGTGGGCGTGCCGGACTCCTGCTCGTCGGCGGGGACGGACGCCTGGAACTGCCAGATGTCGGTGCTGGGCAGCGGGAACAGGGACAGGATCCCGTGCTCGGGGCCGGCCCAGAGGTGCTGGCAGTGCCGGTCGAGGCCCTTGATGCGTACATCGCCGAGGTACCAGCGGTGGTCCGCGTACGAGGTGCCGTGCAGGACGGCCCCCATCCGCTGCCGGACGACGCTGCGGCCCCCGTCGCAGCCGACGAGATAGCGCGCCCGAATCTCGCGCTGCCCGGCCGCCGTTCGTACGGTCGCGGTGACGGAGTCGGCGTCGGCGTCCTGGCGGAGGTCGCTCACGGCCGAGCCCCATTCCACCTGGCCGCCGAGTTCCGCCAGCCGGTCGCGCAGGACGGACTCCAACTGCGGCTGTGACAGCCAGACCGGCGGGTACGGAACGCCGGGGGTCGCTGTGCCCACGGCCACTTCCACGGATTCGGAGATCACGCGCTCCCGGTCGTAGCGCCGGGTCGGGACGTTGATGGCCCCCAGTTCCAGGACGCGGTCGATGACGCCGAGGTCGTCGGCGATCTCCAGTGCGCGCGGCTGGATGGTCTTGGCGCGGGAGGCGGTGCTGGGCCGCTCGGCGGCCTCGACGATGCGGCAGGTGACACCGCGCCGGGCGAGATCGCAGGCCAGGGTCAGCCCGGTGGGTCCGGCGCCGACGATCAGTACGTCGCTCGTGGTCATGACGCCCCTTACCTAACTTAGGTATCTTTATTGAAGGCGGACGTCCCCCAGGGGATGCCGCCTGACTGGGGCCGAATATATACCTAACGTAGGTAACTATTAAAGGGGGCGCTCGCGTGCCGCACGACGACGAGGGGCTGAGGGGACTGCTGCCCGCCGTGAACCGGCTCAGCGGCACGCTGAGCCGCGGACAGCTCTTCGAACGGGCCACCGCGGCCGCCGGGGTGACCCTGGAACGGCCCGCCGTGACGATCCTGGTCATCCTCGACGCGGCGGACCGGCCCCTGCGGGTCGGGGAGATCGCCCAGCGCATGCAGGTCGCCGGTCCGCACGCCACCCGCCAGATCCACGGTCTTGAACAGCGCGGCCTGGTGGAACGGGTGGCCGACCCCGACGACCAGCGGGCCCGTCTGATCACCCTCACCGCGGCCGGCGAAAAGCTCGCCGGCCGCTATCTGCGGGTCATCAACGGCTGGTTCGCCGATGCGCTGTCCGGATGGTCCGATGCGGATCGGCGGCATCTCGTCCTTCTCCTCGGCCGCATGGTCGACGACCTGTCGGCTCATCTGGAGACGGTCACCAGGGACGCCGGGGATGCCGGGGATGCCGGGGACGCCGGGGACGGCCACCCTGTCGATTGATGTCACTCCACGAAGAAGCTGTCGTGGCGGATGCGGAACTCCTCGAGCTCCTTGCCGCCACGCCGGGTCATCTCCGCGACCTGCTCGAAGTACTCCTCGCGCGGTGCGCCCGGGGCGAAGAGCAGCAGCAGGGACGCCGGGTCGTCGGAGTCGTTCTTGAACGCGTGCAGCCCGCCCACCGGTACGTACAGGAAGTCACCCGGCCGCGCCGTGATCCAGTGATCGCCGTCGTAGAGCTGTACAGCCCCCGACAGGATGAAGAAGGACTCCGAGATCGAGCGGTGGAAGTGGGTGCTGGGCCCCGGCGACCTGGGTCCCATGTCAACCCGGTAGAGCCCGAATTCACCCCCGGTGGTGGCGTGGGTGGCCAGATAGTGGGTCCGGTTGCCCGTGGGGGAGTCCAGCTCGGGCGTGGTGTCAACCGGTCTGTAGACCGCGTTGACCTCGCCGTTCTCGCCCAGATAGCGGGGCTCGGGGTACGACATGATCGGCTCCTTTGTCTCATCCGTCACCGCATTGTGGACACGGACGGAGCCGGTGGTCATCGGCCGGATGAACGGGAGGCCAGGGCGCCGGGGACCAGGGCGGGTGACCCATCGGCTCGGTCAAAAGACCGAGCACGTGTGGCCGTTGTCGCCCCAGCCGTACGCGGTCGGCCCCACCTGGCCGGGCTCAGGCCAGGACGGCCGGCTTGAGGACTTCTTCGCACCACTGGCGGAAGCTGGTGGGGGTGGTGGACCGAGGGGTGCGCGGTTCGGCGTTGTCCAGGCCCTGGTTCTTGGCCACCATCATGTCGAAGAAACCCCGCACCATCGCCTCGGACATCCCGTGTCCGGCCAGCGCCGCCGTGAAGTCGTCGGCGGGGACGTGCTGGAAGCGCACCGGCTTCCCCAGCACCTCGGACATGATCCGCGCCATGTCCTCGTTGGAAAGGTCCTCGGGCCCCAGGATCGGGGCCTCGCCATGGGCTCCGCTCCAGGAGTCGTCCAGCAGCAGTTCGGCGGCGACGGCCGCGATGTCGCGGGTGGCGCAGGTGGGGGCCTTGAGGTCGCCGGAGAGGGGGGAGGAGAACATGCCCTGGTTCTTGATCGAGTCAACTTCGCGGAGCATGTTGTCCATGAACGAGGCTGCCGTCAGCGCCCGGTAGTTGACGCCCGTGGCCGCGATCAGGTCGTCCATGGCCAGCGAGCCCGACACCAGCCCGGCGTTCACGATCACCCCGCGGCCCAGGGCCGAGACGCCGACCACCCGCTTGACCCCCTGGGCCTTGAACGCGTCACACGCGGGCCGGGTGAAGTCCAGATACGCCGCCTCGAGGCTCTTGGCGCGGGGATTCGGCGGCGCCAGCCAGAAGACGGCGTCCGCGCCCGCGCATGCCTTGTCGATGACGTCGAAGTCGCCGTGCGACCCGGCTATGACCTCGACGCGCTCGTGTATCCGCGGGGAGAGCCGGGAGGGATCGCGTGCGATCACCCGGATCGGCTCGCCGCTGTCGAACAGATTCTCAAGGACCTGGCTCCCGATCTGGCCGGTGGGAGTGGTGATGACGATCATGGAAAAGGGCCTCCTGATGAGTGGCGAACCGGCTTCCCGGACGCCGTGCGGAGGTAACTCTCCGCCGATAAAGGGGTGTTCGTCCAATACCTCTTCGCGCGCATTGATACCCTCCGGGTATGGATCTGGATCTGCGTAAGCTGCGCTACTTCGTGGCCGTGGCGGAGCACGGGCACTTCGGCCGGGCCGCCGACCGGCTGCATATCGCGCAGCCCGTCCTCAGCCGGCAGATCCGCGCGCTGGAGCAGGAGCTCGGCTGTGTGCTGCTGGAGCGCACCACCCGTTCCGTACGGCTGACCCCGGCCGGCGAGCAGTTGCAGAAGGACGCGCTCGACGTGCTCGCCGCCGCGCGCGCCGCCACCCGGCGCGTGCACAGCGTGGCGCGCGGCGCCCACCGCCTGGTCGTCGGCTTCGTGCCCGGGCTGAGCGTCTCGACCGCCGTCCGCGCGTTCGCCCACGAGCACCCCGGCGTCGAGATCGAACTGCTCCGGCTGAACTGGTACGAGCAGGCCGAGGCGCTACGGGACGGCCGGGCCGACGTCGGCTATCTGCGCAACCCCTCCGACGTGGACGGGCTTCACACCGTCCCGATCGGCAGCGAGCCGCAGGTCGTCTGCCTGCCCGCCGCCCACCCCCTGGCGTCCCGGCGCCGGCTCACGCACGCCGATCTCGACGGCGAGGAGATCCTGGACGGTGAGCGGCGGCGCATCGCGACGATCGAAGAGAAGCTCGAGCTCGTCGCGGCCGGGGTCGGTATCGCCCTGGTGCCCCGTAGTGTCGCGCGCTACTACTCCCGGCCCGACCTGGTGCATCGGCCGGTGACCGACGGCGTGTCGCACGAAACCTGCCTCGCCGTGGTCGAGGACCGCCGCCAGCAGCATCTGTGGGACTTTCTGGCCGTCGCGGCACAGGCGCTGGCCGGGGCGGCGTCCGTGAGGCGCCCGTGAATCCGTGAGGTGCCCGTGAGACGCGCGACACGCACGGCCGGTACGGCTGACAAATATTGAAATCTGTCAGTCATGCATGTCATGCTTCCTGAACGCACCCCACCCCCGTCCCGAGGAGCGTTCTGTGCAGACCCGCACCCTTGGCACCACCGGCCCCCAGGTCTCCGCGCTCGGCCTCGGCTGCATGGGCATGTCCGGCATGTACGGCGAGGCCGACCGCGCCGAGTCCATCGCCACCATCCACGCCGCGCTCGACGCCGGGATCACCCTCCTCGACACCGGCGACTTCTACGGCATGGGCCATAACGAACTGCTCATCAACGAGGCGCTTCGCACCGCCCCCGCCGCCCTGCGCGCACAGGCCCTGACCAGCGTGAAGTTCGGCGCCCTGCGCGATCCGGCGGGCGGCTGGCGCGGCAACGACGGCCGCCCGGAAGCCGTCGGGAACTTCCTCGCCTACTCCCTGCAGCGCTTGGGCACCGACCACATCGACATCTACCGCATCGCCCGCGTCGACCCCGCCGTACCCATCGAGGAGACGGTCGGCGCCATCGCCGAGGCCGTCCAGGCCGGATATGTACGCCACATCGGCCTCTCGGAGGCGGGTCCCGAGACCATCCGCAGGGCCGCCGCCACCGCCCCGATCGTGGATCTCCAGATCGAGTACTCCCTGCTCGACCGGGCCATCGAGGACGAGATCCTGCCCGTCTGCGGCGAACTGGGCATCGGCATCACCGCATACGGGGTGCTCTCGCGCGGCCTGATCAGCGGCCACTGGAGCCGGGACCGCAAGGCCGCCGCCGGCGACTTCCGCGCCCACAGCCCGCGCTTCAGCGGGGACAACCTCGACCGCAACCTCGCCCTCGTCGACGCGCTCCGCGAGGTCGCCGACGGCAAGGGCGTCAGCGTCGCACAGACGGCCATCGCCTGGGTGCTGGCCCAGAACGCCCGGCAGCCCGCCGCCATCGTCCCGCTCGTCGGTGCCCGCCGCCGCGACCGCCTGGCGGAATCGCTCGGCGCGCTGGAGGTTACGCTCGATGCCGACGACCTGGCCGCCATCGAGGAGGCCGTTCCGACCGGCGCCGCGGCAGGCACGCGCTACCCGGAAGAGCAGATGACCCACCTCGACAGCGAGAAGTAGCCGATGACGTAAGGGACCTGATGCCGCCGCCCGAGAATCCCCTGACCCCCGCCCGCATCCTCGAAGCCACCGAGGACGTACTGCGCCGCTACGGCCCGGCCAAGGCCACGGTCGTGGACGTCGCCCGTGCGCTGGGGGTCAGCCACGGCAGCGTCTACCGCCACTTCGCCACGAAGGCCGCGCTGCGCGAGGCGGTCACCGAGCGGTGGCTCGACCGTGAGCACGACGAGCTGTCGGCCATCGCCGACGGCAAGGGCCCCGCGGCAGACCGCCTGCGGCGCTGGCTGGCGGCCCTCTTCGCGGCCAAGCGGCGCAAGGCCGGCGACGACCCGGAGCTGTTCGCCACGTTCATGGAGCTGGCCCGCGAGAACAGCGGCACCGTCGCCCGGTATCTCACGACGCTGCTGAAGCAGCTCGCCACGATCGTGGAGAGCGGGGTCGCGAGCGGCGAGTTCGCCGCGCGCGACGCGGCGGCGACGGCGCGGGCGCTGTGGGACGCGACGGCGCGTTTCCACGACCCCATGTACGCGTCGGAGTGGGCGGACCCCGAGATCGACGCGGACTTCACGGAGGTGTGCGAGCTGGTGCTGCGCGGCCTGCGCGCGTAGCGATCCACGGTCATGGCGATCTGCGGTCACGACGATCTACGGTCACGACGATCTACGGTCAGTGGAAGGCCCCCGGCATTCGCCGAGGGCCTTCCGCTGCGTCGCATCTTCATGTGGCGCTGTGCCTTATGCGGTGCCGTACCTTCTCAACGCACCTCGATGTAGACGTTGTTGTCCTTGACTCGGGCGCCGATGTCGCACCACACGGTCGAGGTTCCTCCGGTGAAGACCCAGGGACCTAGGTGGTAGTACTCGTAGCCGTCCGCCTTCTTGCACCAGACCCATGCCCTGTAGCTGTCCGACGAGGTGCCACCCGTGCACCTCACCTCCCCTCCTCGGTGCCCCTCGCTCCCCGTGACGAGCCAGGAGAGGCAGTTGCTGGGGGTGGCGCTGGCTGACGGGGCGAGAGTCACCAATCCGCCGCCGGCGATGGCAACCGCCGCGGCGAGACCGGCAATATTTCGTCGAGTGAACATGCCGCGCATGTCCCCTTTCTGAAGCTGCTGGATGCTGTGGTCTCACTGTCGTCCACGCCGGTATGTCCCGTCGTTAGCAAGGGGTGCGAGCATTTTTCGCATTCAGCGCGAGCGCGAGGGTCCGGACTTCGCGGTGAGCACGATCTGGGTCTGGGTGGTCTGTCCCACCAGCCGGTCCTTGTCGTCCCGCAGATCGGTCTGTACGACGATGAGGGTGCCGCCGACGTGCAGGGGCCGGGCCGTGGCGTGGACCCGCCCGGAGGCCACTCCCCGCAGGAAGTTGGTCTTGGACTCCACCGTGGACGTCCCGGCGCCCTGCGGGAGGTTGAGATAGGCGCAGACGGCGCCGACGGAGTCGGCCAGCGCCATCAGGGCCCCGCCGTGTATGACTCCACCCGCGGTGCAGACCTCCGGTGACCAGGCCAGACTGCCCACGGCCCGGTCGGGGGCGGCCTCGTGGAGTTCGACGCCCAGCTGTGCCGCGAAGGGCATGGCGGCCAGGAGGGTGGCGGGGCTGAGGGCTGCCGTCTCGGGCGTCTCGGTCGTCTCGGATGTCTGGGACGTCTCGGAAGGCTCAGAAGTCTCGGAACGCTCGGAAGGCTCGGAAGGGGGCATGGCGTGCTGCCTTTCGGGGTCGAAGGGTCAGGGTTATGCGGCCGGAATCCGGTGGGCCAGTTGGTCGCCGAGAGAGCTACGGCGGTACAGCACCTGCCGTCCGTGGCGCGCCCGGGTGACCAGGCCCGTCGCGTACAGCACGCGAAGGTGCTGGGACACGGCGCTGGGGGTGACGCTGAGGCGGCGAGCGACCTCCGTCGTTGCCAGCGGCTCTTCGAGGATGCGGAGCAGGGTGGCTCTGGGCGCGCCGAGCAGAGAGGCGAGAGCCGTCGCGTCAGGGGTCGATGGCGGGGCCCAGAGCGTCGCCACCGCACGGCTGGGGTACGCCAGCACCGGTGGATCGTCCGGGTTGATGGGGGGTGCCGGTTTCTGCGCGAACACGGACGGTATCAGCAGCAGCCCTCGGCCGGAGGCCGCGGTGCGGTGCTCGCCGACCACCTTGTCGATGTGCAGCACTCCGTCCTGCCATCGCAGGTTCGGGTGCATGTCGGTGAAGAGCAGGCGTGCGCCTCCTTTGGCCAGTTGCCGCGCGCGGTAGGTCATATCGGCTTCCAGCGTGAGTCGTATCTGCGGCCACATCGGTTTGATGGCGAGTTCCCAGTACTGACTCAAGAGTTCGCAGATGGTGTCGCAGAGACTGGCGACCCTCGTGTCGGCGTCGGCGTTGGCGTCGGCGTCGGTGGCGGTGGCGTCGTGCAGGGCTTCCGGGAGCGGGCCCGGCGCGTGTGTGGCCAGCAGGTCGCGGCGGATCAGCTCGGGGGAGGACTGGCGGGCGACGGCCAGTTCGTCTTCGAAGGCCGGGGCGAAGTGTGTGGGGCGCGGGGTCAGGAAGTCGGGAAGTATGTGGCGCTTTCCGATCAGGGACATCAGCAGTTCGGTGTCGAGCGCGCCGAGTCTGGGGAGTACGGACCTGCGCCACGGCAGATGCAGGGCGGACTGGCCCGGATCACGTAGCACCCGCAGGCTGAGCACGGTCTCCTGCAAGGGTGAGACGGCAAACCGGGTGTCGGCAAGGTCCTCGACACCGAGCACGAAGCTGATCATTAAGCTCTACGCTACATCGTTTGCCCAAGTTCGCGGCTCTGCCGTGGACTTCACCGCATGACACACGAAGCCCAGGGGCAGCACACGGCGACCGTCACGGGCGCGGCACGCGGCATCGATGCCGTGACGACGGTTGATCGACCGGTCCTTCCGCCCGGCATGCGGGCCCAGCTCGATTCGTCCTCGTACATGGGCGTGCCGACCTTCGGCCTGCGGCCCCACCTGACCGAACCGGAACAACTCGACGAGTGGCAGCCCGACGTCGCCGTGATCGGCGCGCCATGGGACGACAACACGACCAACCGCCCTGGCGCTCGTTTCGGGCCCCGCGCGCTGCGCGCCAACGCCTACGACGCGGGCACTTACCACCTCGATCTTCAGATCGAGATCTTCGACCACCTCGCGGTCGTCGACTACGGTGACGCGATCGTCTCACCCGGTATGTGGGACCTGTCGCGCGATGCCATCTACCGTCGGGTCTCCGATGTGGTGAGCCGCGGCATCATCCCCGTGGTGATCGGGGGTGACCACTCGGTGACGTGGCCGAGCGGGATGGCGGTCGGCGCGCATTACGGCCACGGTCGGATCGGGATGATCCATTTTGACGCCCACGCCGACACGGCTGACATTCTGCGCGGCAACCTCGCCAGTCACGGAACACCGATGAGGCGACTGATCGAGTCGGGAGCGATTGCCGGACGAGACTTCATCCAGGTCGGGCTTCGGGGCTACTGGCCACCGGCCGACGTACAGGAGTGGATGCGCGAGCAGGGAATGCGCCATCACACGATGCAGGAGATCTGGGAGCGCGGCATCAAGGATGTGATGGACGATGTCATCGCCGAAGCGATCGACGGCACCGATGGTGTCTACATCTCGATCGACATCGACGTACTGGACCCGGGGTTCGCGCCGGGGACGGGAACACCCGAGCCTGGTGGTTTCGCGCCGGTCGACCTGCTCAGAGCCGTTCGCCGGATCGCTCTGGAGACCAACGTGGTCGCGCTCGACGTCACCGAGGTCTGCCCTCCGTACGACCACGCCGACCTGACGGTCAACAACGCCCATCGGCTGATCTGGGAGACACTTGCCGGCCTGGCCTACAAGCGCGCCCGACGAACCGAGTGACACCGCGCGGCCGATGCTAGGGCGAGCCCTCTGAGGGCGGTGCGCTGCGGTGCGCTGCGGTGCGCTGCGCGTTGGCTGTGCTGCGCTTCGGCTGCGCCTGTGCGCCGTCTCGCGGCATTCGGTTCGGGCGGGTGCGGCTTTCGTCTCGGACCCTCCGGGTCCAAAGCGGCAGCAGCGGGAGGGAAGGGGGCGGCCGACGCGGCGTCCCGGTCCTCGGCCCGGCGGGCGGCTGAGCTCAGGACAGGCTCCGCTGCGCTCCGCCGCAGCTGCTGCCGCGCGGTGGCCAAGCCGGTCAGTCGGCTCTCCACCCACCTGCTCTTAAAAAGATGCTTGCTTTATATCAAGTACTGCATCAAGCGATGATTTAAGAGCAGGTGGGGGGAGGGCCTGAGCGGACCGGCGTCCACCGCTCCGGACGGCCACCCGCCGTTCCGCTGCCCGTCGGCCGGTGACGACCCGTTGGGCTGGACGGTGACGATGCCTCCGGCGCCCCTCCCCTTCCCGCTGTTGGCCGCTGTGCGCCGAAGGCGCGAGACGATACCTGCTCACGGCAACCGGGCCATGTCGTCCAACGGCGAGGCGAGGCGAGCCGACCCGAAACGCGACGCCGTCGCCGTTACGCGCGGTCTGTGGCTGTGCGCCGGGTGAAGTCCATGTGCCAGTTGGTGATCCAGGTCTGCCCGTCGTCGAGGGAAAACGCCTGCTCCCAGTGGGCGCGGTCGGCGGTGATGCCGGACCAGATGAAGCGCGCCCGGACCTTGCGGCCGTCGTGCTCGTCGTCGCCGTGGAAGACGCCGGTGCCGTCCGCGCCGAAGCTGCCGGTGACGGGTGGGAAGAGGGTGCCGGTGCGCTTGCTGGCCCAGTACAGCGACCACTGTGCGGTCGCCGGGTTGAACAGCCGCAGCGTCAGCCCGGAGAAGCCCTTCGTCGGGAACTCGATCTCGTCGAAGCTGGCGGAGCCGTCGAAATGGGCGGAGGCGCGGGTGGTGCCGGGGAACTCCTCCCAGCGGTCGTCGCCCTCGGTGGGGTCCAGGAAGTCCTTGCGCCAGCGGTTGGCGACGTCGTAGGTGCCGGTGAAGAACGCGAAGTCGTTGTTCGTCATGCCGCAGACGCTAGGACCGGTCCCCTGACATCCTTTGTCAGGGGACCGGCGTAGGTTTGCGGCCATGCGTGCCAGCCGACTCCTCTCGCTTCTGCTCCTGCTGCAAAACCGTGGCCGGATGACCGCTGACGAGCTGGCGGCGGAGCTTGAGGTGTCCGTGCGCACGGTGTACCGGGATGTGCAGGCGCTGATCGCGGCGGGCGTGCCGCTCTACGGCGAGGCGGGCCACGCGGGCGGCTATGCCCTGCTGGATGGCTACCGCACGCGGTTGACCGGGCTGACCGCGGACGAGGCGCAGACGCTGTTCCTGGCTGGTCTCCCGGGGCCGGCGGCCGAGCTGGGGCTGGGCTCGGTGCTGGCGGCCGCCGAGCTGAAGTTGGAGGCGGCTTTGCCGGCCCAGTTGCGGGATCAGGGCCGGCGGATCCGTGAGTGCTTCCACCTCGACGCCCCGGGCTGGTACCGGGAGGCGGACGAGGTGCCGCATCTGCCGGCGGTGGCGGCCGCGGTGTGGCAGCGCCGTGCCATCTGGGTGCGCTATCGCCGCTGGTATGCCCCGCAGGTGGTGGAGCGGCGTCTGGAGCCGTGCGGGATCGTGCTCAAGGCCGGACGCTGGTACACCGTCGCTCGTGCCGATGAGGAACTGCGCACCTACCGGATCGGGCAGATCCTCGCCCTGGAGCAACTGGACGAGGCGTTCGATCCGCCGGCCGGTTTCGAGCTGGCTCGTCACTGGCAGGCCCATTCGGCGGGGCTGCAGGAGCGGCTGTGGCAGGGCGAAGCGGAGATACGCATTTCACCGGTCGGCATCGCCCGGCTGCAGGACTTCGCGGCGCAGGCGGTGATCGACGGTGCGAACCGAGGAGAGCCGGAGGCCGACGGCTGGCGCCGAAGCGTCATCCCCGTCGAGAGCCTCGCACACGCGGAGTCGGAGCTGTTGCGGCTGGGCCCGGAGGTGGAAGTGCTCGCGCCGACCGAGCTTCGGGAGCACATCGCGGCATCGGCACGAGCCATGGCGGCGCTCTACGGCTGAAGTCACGATCTCGGGCTTCCACTTCCAGCCACGCCGGCCGCGACCGCTCACGCTCGGTCTCGCCGACTCAAGCGGTCATCCGCCAGGTCGGTGCGAACTTGTCAGCGGAGGTCGACCATGTAGAAGACCTTGTCGTAGCGGCGTTCGCCGACGGCGACGAAGTCGGGCAGCCGGCCGTATTCGCTGAAGCCCAGTGACCGGTAGAGGTCCAGGGCGTTGGCGTTGTCGCCACGGGCGTCCAGGGTGAGGACCTCGATACCGGCCTGGCGGGCGTCGGCGATCAAGGCGGCGGTCAGCGCCCGGCCGATGCCACGCCCATGGGCGGTGGCAGCCACCGCGATCTTCTCCAGGTCGGCGTGCGGCCTGTGGGTCGGCCGGGCGTAGCGGAGCCAGTACCCCAACCCGACCAGCCGACGGTCGAGATAAGCGGCGCGCAGGGCGCCATCCCCGGCCCGCACCGCGGCGACGACCTGGCCGAGGAGTTCCGCCACCTCTGGGCGTGAGGGCGGTTCGACCCAGCCGAGCGCGGCACCTCCGCGGACCAGGTCCGCCAGGATCCGGTGGGCCGACTCCGCGAAGCGGGCTGCCAGCTCCGGATCGGACATCAGCTCCATCGCGCTCAGGATGACCGGGTCAGCGGCCCCGTCGCTGGTCATGGCCGTATTCATGGCCGAGAGACTATCCAGCCGCCCATGGCCCGGCCGAGACTGCCCTTCCCGGGGGAACTGCTGGAACCATCGTCCAGCGACAGCAGATGACGACAGGCACAGAAGGGCATCGCATGACCAGCCGCGACCTCGACACTGAAAGCGAAGTCTGGGACCCCTTGGGCACCTTGCACCAGGCGTTATGGATCTGCGGGGGCCAGTGGGCCGGAAAATCGACCGTCTCCAGAATCCTGGCGGCACGGTATGGCGTCACCGTCTATCACTACGACTACCACGACGCCCGCGCTCACAACGATCGCCGCATCGCACGTCGCATCAGCCTCGGCGAGCCCGTCGCCGATCCTGACCTGGACGAGGTGTGGGTCAACACCACCCCCGAAGCGATGGCCGCCCAGACCCTGGCCGATTTCCCGGTCCGCTTCGAATGGACGCTTGACGACCTGCGTGCGTTGGTTTCCGGGAGGCCGATCATCGCCGAGGGCTGGGGGCTCCGCCCCGAGCTCGTAGCCCCCATCATCGACTCACCGCGTCGGATGATCGTCATGGTGCCCACACCCGAGTTCCGCCAACATCAAGTTCGCGTGCTGCCCCGGGCCGCCGCGCTCGATCACCCCGTCAGCGACCCGGCCAGAGCGCAGGCCAATCGCCTCGTCCGTGACCGTCTCATCGCCGAGGAGGCTGTGCGCGCCGCCCGTGGGCTGGGTATCCGCGTGCTCGAAGTCGATGGCTCCCGCGACGCCATGGCCATCGCCGATGACGTCGCGGACCACTTCAGCCCCTACCTCGGGCCACGGCAGGACCAAGAAGACTAGTCACCCATGCGGTCACGGATGCGCGCGGCCATGGCGGAGGCTCCCTCGGGCTCCATGGCCAGCACGCCGTTCTCGGTCATCAGCGCCGCGAACTGCTGTTGTTCGTAGGGGGTGTCCGGCGGCAACCCGGCGATATGCCAGTGCAGATGTGCGTTTCCTTGCTGGCTGCCCAGGGAGTAGAGGTACGTTCGCTCGGCGCCCACGCAGTCCTCCACCGCGAGGGTGACCTCCCGCACCACCAGCATGAGCCGCGTGTAGGACTCCGGGTCGAGATCACGAACGACGTGCTCGATGTGTCGCTTCGGGGCGACCAGTACTTTGCCGGGGAGGGTGGGCCACCGGTCGAGGAGGGCGATGTGGTCGTCGTCCTCGTAGACGGTGTGATGTGCGAAGTCGGGGTGTCCGGATACGAAGGCGCAGACGAAGCATGGCCCGCGCTGCGCTCTGGCCGTGTACGCCTTCAGGTCCATCGGCTGCCGTTCCGGTGGCATGGGCGGGCTCTTTCCTTGGAGGTCCGGTCAGAGTTGGACCGGGGACGTGGCCAGGTCGAGTTCGACCCAGACTTCCTTGCCCACGGTTCGCTCCCGTACACCCCAGCGGGTCGCCAGCGCGCGCACGATCAGGAGCCCGCGCCCGAACTTGTCGTCGGGGGTAGGGCGGCGCGGCTGGGGGAGGCGTTCGCCCTTGGCGTCGCAGACGGCGATGCGCAGGAGTGTTTTGGTGAGGGTGAGTTGAACGTGGAAGTTGCGCCCCGGGACGCCGCCGTGGAGGACGGCGTTGGCGCCCAGTTCGGAGACGATGAGCGCAGCGTCGTCCGCGAGGGCGGGGTGGCCCCAGTGAGCAACCATCTTGGCGGTGTAGCGGCGCGCGAAGGTCACGCTTTTGGGGAACGGCGAGTAGTCGACGCGATCGTGATGGACGACGGGGTCGTGGGAGTTGTTGGGGTCGGGGCTCCGTGGGTCTTGCGGCGCGAATGCCATCACGCACCTCCAGCAGGCGGCGGGAATTGGCCCGAGCGCGCGAGGGCATGGCGGGTCGCGGCCCGCCGACTCGCCTCGCTGCGCGAGCGGTTCATCACGGACCGTAGCGCCTCCCGGGAGATCGTTTCAATCAAGCCCGGGAAATTCGTAACCGATCTTGCGTGCGGACTGTGCTGGAGTCCACACTGTGCGTGAATCAGGGAGGTCGCCACATGACAGAGGCCGTGCAGGAGAATCGCGTCTCAACCGTCTTGGGACGCAAGCTCGGTGGGGAGCTCCTGCGGCTGCGGACCATGGCAGGTCTGACGCAGGGGCAAGCCGCGAAGGCCATCACCGCGTCCACCGGGAAGATCGCCAAGATGGAGAGCGGCTGGGTTCCCATGCGCGAGCCGGATATCCGGGCGCTGTGCGAGTTGTACGGCGTGTCCGAGCCGGAGGCGGTCGGCGCGCTCCTGGAGTTGGCCCGTATCGACCGCGAGCGCCGTAAGGCCAAGGGGTGGTGGAACAACGTCCCGCTCTCCAAGAACATGAGGGAGTACGTGCCTCTGGAGAACGCCGCCACCTCGATCAAGACATGGCAGGTGTCCTTCATCCCGGGCCTGCTCCAGACCGTGGCCTACGCCCGGTCGTTGCGGCGCGTGACGGTCCCGGACGAGCACCCCGATCAGGCCGAGGAGTTCGTGGCCTCCAGAGCCGCGCGTCAGCAGAGGTTGTCCGGGGAAGATCCGCTCTCCCTCTGGGCGGTCATCCCGGAGGCCGCGCTGCGCATCGCCGGTGCAGAACCCGATGTGTCCCGGGAGCAGCTGACTAGCCTTCTCGACTGGGGCGAGCGGCCCAACGTCACCATCCAGGTTCTCCCGTTCAGCGCCGGGCTCGCCCCAGGGCTCGCGGGCTCCTTCAACGTCATCTCGTTTGCCGAGCCGGGCTCGATGGATGTGGTCTATGCGGAGGTGGCGTTGTCCACGGCATGGGTCGAGGGTGGCGACAGCGCCGCGCAACACGTAACACTGTTCGAGGAGACCGCCCGGCGCGCTCTCCCCGAGGCTGAGTCTCGAGCCTTCATCTCGACTCTCGTTAAGGAACTATGAGCCGTGACAACCTTCACCTTCCGCAAGTCGAGCTACAGCAACGGAACAGAAGAGTGCGTCGAGGTGGCCACCAACCACCCCGACACCGTCGCGATACGCGACTCCAAGCGACCCGAGGGCCCGATACTGCGCGTGGGACCCGCCGCGTGGGCCGCCTTCCAGGAGGCCGTCGTTCAGACCTCCTCGCGCATCAGCCGCAGGTAGACGAGCGAGAACAGCGCACCCACCAGCAGCAACAGCAGCGCCACCGCCGTGCCGTAGCCGATCAGCGACTTGTTGAACGCCTGGTCGTACATAAAGACCGGCAGCGTCTGGCTGCGGTTGCCGGGGCCGCCTCGGGTCATGGCCCAGATGAGGCCGAAGACGGACAGCGTCTGGAGCGTGTTGAGCATCAGGTTCGTGCCGATGGAGCGGCGGATCATCGGCAGGGTGATGTGCCAGAAGCGGCGCGGCCCACTCGCGCCGTCGACCTCCGCGGCCTCGGTGATCTCCTTGGGGATCTCGGAGAGCGCGGCGGAGTACACGAGCATCGAGAAGGCCGTGCCGCGCCAGACGTTGGCGAAGGAGACGGCGAGGATGGGGAGGGTGTAGAGCCAGTTCTGGGACGGCAGGTGGAGCCAGTCCAGGATGGCGTTGAGCGTGCCCTCGCGGCGGAAGAAGGCGTACAGCAGAAAGCCCGCGACGATTTCGGGCACCACCCACGCCGCGATGACGATCGAGCCGGTGATGGTCCGTACCGGCTTGGAGGCGCGCTGCATGGCCATCGCTAGGGCAAGCCCCAGTGTGTTCTGGCCGATGAAGGAGGACAGCAGGGTGAAGACGAGGGTGAGGATGACCGCGTTGCGGAAGTTGTCGTCCTCGAAGGCGCGTTGGAAGTTGTCGAGGCCGACGAAGTCCGTGGTGGCGGCGCCGGTCAGCTGCATGTTGGTGAAGGCGATGTAGACGCAGTAGCCGATCGGCCCGCCGAGGAAGAGCAGCAGGAGCACCGTCGCCGGGGCGAGGGGGAGCCAGCGCAGGGGGCGGCGTCTCGGGCGGGCCGGGGCCGCCGGAGCCGCCGCCACCTTGGTTGCGGTTGCCATCAGTCCTTGGCCACCGTGGCGCCGTCGGCGATCGTCTTGAGTTGGTCGCCGTACGACTTGGCCGCCTTGGCGGGGGAGGTGTCACTCGTGGTCACCGACTCCATGGCCTCGCCGATCGCGGAGGAGACCTGGGGGTAGACGGGGAGCGCCGGCCGGTAGTGGGTGTACTTCACCAGGTTGGTGAAGAAGGTGATGCCCGGCATGGCCGACAGATAGCGCGGGTCCTTCGCCACATCCTTGCGGACCGCGATCTGCGCGTCGACGACGCACCATTCCACCGCGTTCTTCTTGGTCTGCATCTGCTCGATGAACTTCCAGGCCAGGTCGGGGTTCTTGGACTTGGCGGTGATCGCCCAGGTCCAGCCGCCGGACATGCTGACCTTGCCGGGCGCCTGGCCGTTCTGGGTGGGCATGGCGGCCTGGCCGAGGGTCTTGGACCATTCGGGCCATGGCTTGCCGCCGGTCTTGAGCCAGTTCTGGCCGAGCCAGGAGCCGTCGAGGTCGATGGCGAGTTTGCCCTCGGGCAGCCATTCGCTGAAGACGGTGGTGCCGACGTTGGGGTCGAGGGCGTCGGAGACGTCGGGGCCCAGCTTCTCGCCGTAGACGGTCTTGATGAAGCCGAGGGCGTCCTCGAACCCCTTGCCGCCGGTGACCCACTTCTTCGCCTTCGGGTCGTACAGCGGGTTCTCGCCCGTGCCGTACACCAGCATCTCGAAGCCCTGCATCACGGCGGCCTCGCCGGGGGCCTTGCCGGTGTAGACGTTGAGCGGGGTGACGTCGGGGACCTTCTTCTTGATCGTGCGGGCCGCGGCGAGGATGTCGTCCCAGCTCTTCGGCTGCCAGTCGGCCGGCAGCCCGGCCTGGGCGAAGATCTCCTTGTTGAACCACAGGCCGCGGGTGTCGGTGCCGTCCGGGATACCGTACGTCTTGCCGTCCTCGGCCTTGGCCGCCGCCTTCGCGGTGTCGACGAACTGGTCCCAGGTCTGCCACTTGGCCAGATAGTCGTCGAGGGGGCGCAGATAGCCCGCCGTGATGTCGGAGTTGATCCGGAAGGTGTCCTCGTAGACCAGGTCGGGCGCGGTCTTGGGGGACCGCATCATCTGCTGGACCTTGGTGGCGTAGTCGTTGTCCTGGGCCTGGATCGGGATCAGCTTGACCTTCTTGCCGGGGTTCGCCTTCTCGAACTCTTTTTTCACTCCGGCCAGGAAGTTGTCCTTGAATCTGATCTTGTTGTCGGTGCTGCGGTTGTAGGCGATCTTGACCGTGTCCGGGTCGCTTCCCGAGCCGCCGCCGCAGGCGGTGAGTCCTGCGGCGGCGACGAGGGTGGCGGCTGTGAGGATCAGTGGGGCGGTGGGGCGCACTGGCACGACCTCCTTGCTGGCCTCTGGGCTGCGGCCCGACCGTACGGTCGGGCCCGAGTCAAGGTCAATCCCCTTGACCAGGAACGCCCTTGATCGAACGTCAGCCCTAAGTGCCGAAGGGGCGGTCGTCAGCCCGTGTAGCCCGCCAGCACCTTGGTGAAGTCGTACGTTCCCTGGTCGATGCCGCTGCACGCGTCCGCGTCCCCGCCGGAGCCGCACTTGCGGTCGCGGTTGAGCGACCAGAAGCTGACCCGGGCCAGGTGGTGGCTCTTGGCGTACGAGACCACGGACTTGAAGTTGTCGAGGGTGACCGTCTCACCCGCGACATCGGTCTTGCCGTTCATGGAGGAGAAGCCGACCTTGCGGTACGCGTCGTCGGAGGACAGGCCGTACGCGCTGGCGACCGTGTTCTTCAGCCCGTCGACCGCCGACTTGGTGGCCGCCGCCATGTCCACGGAGCCCTGGCCGAAGTCGAACGGCATGACCGCCCAGCCGTCGACGTCGACGCCGGACGCGGCGCCGCGCTTGACGAGGTCCTTGCCGTTGGAGTCGGGGCCGCTGGTGGTCGTGCCGAAGGTGACGTACACCTTGATGCCGCTGTTCTTCTGCTTGACGATCTTCAGCGCGTCGATCACCCGCTGCCGGACCGTCGCGTTCTCGAACTCGCTCGCCTCGATGTCGATGTCGATCGACTTGAGCTTGTAGGCGTCGATCACCTTCTGGTACGCGCCCGCCAGCGCGGAGGCGGAGGAGCACTTCTCGCCAAGCTTGTTACCGCTCCAGCCGCCGAAGGACACCGTGACATCGCCGCCGGCCGAACGTATGGAGTTGATCGTCGACTGGTCGTTGCCGCCGGTGAGCGCGCGGGAGCCGTCCCACTTCGGGTTGCAGCCGCCGTCCGAGAGGATGAAGGCCATCGTGAACTGGGTGGTGCCGGTGGCCGACATCACATCAGTGGCCTTGGGCGGGCTGCCCCAGCCGAGGTAGAGGTACGGGCCGGTCTGGCCGCTGGCGGCGGCGGTCGCTTTCGGGGTGGTCGGGGCGGTCGGGGAGGCCTGGGCGGTGGTGGCGACGAGGGTCGCCGCTCCGCCCGTGGCTATCAGGGCGCAGGTCGCGGTGAGGGCGATCCTGCGGGTGCGCTTGGAGCGCGTGAACGTCTTCATGGCGGTGTGGTCCTCCTGAGGGGGGTTGGGAAGGAGGCGACGTGGGGGGTGCGGCTGTGAACCTAGCGAGCCGTCGTCGCGTCGACAAGATGGTGGATAGGAAAGTTTCCTATCGCCCGGTCGCCCGGCAGTCAGCCGGCGGTCAGCCAGCGGTAGACCAGCTCCGGGCGGCCGACCTGCCCGTACTGCGGCGCCCGCGCCGCGCGCCCCGCGTCGACCAGGTGCTCCAGATAGCGGCGCGCGGTGATCCGCGAGATCCCCACCGCCTCCGCCGTCGCCGCGGCGGAGATGCCGTCCTCGGCGGCGCGCAGGGTGTCGGTCACGGCCTGGAGGGTGGCCGGGGTCAGCCCCTTGGGCAGCTCGGCCGGCTGCGGTGCGCGCAGTGCGGCCAGTGCGCGGTCCACCTCGTCCTGGCCGCTGGCCTCGCCCACGCTCGCGCGGAATTCCGCGTAGCGCAGCAGCCGGTCCCGAAGCGTTGCGAATGTGAACGGCTTGAGGACGTACTGCACCACCCCGAGCGAGACGCCCTCGCGGACCACCGCCAGGTCACGGGCCGAGGTGACCGCGATCACATCCGCGGTGTGACCTGTCGCACGCAGCGCCCGGAGCAGCTGCAGACCATGTCCATCGGGCAAATACAGGTCCAGGAGCAACAGATCGGCGGGGGTGCGCTCCAGCAGGCGCTGCGCGTCGCCGCGCGTCCGCGCCACGCCGACGACCGAGAAGCCGGGGACCCGCTCCACATACATCCGGTGCGCGTCCGCGGCGACCGGGTCGTCCTCGACGACGAGGACCCGTATCGGGGCGGGCCGCGCCGGGTTCGCCTGCGACGGGCTCATCGGGCGGCTTCCTCTTCTTGGGCGGGCGGCTCTTGGGCGGGTTCCTGTGCGGCGGGTTCCTGTGCGGCAGGTTCCTGGGGGGCGGGCTGCTTCGGGATGGCTTTTGTGAGGGCAGTCCCTGGTTCCGCGAGCGCGGCTTCTGTCAGCGGCATCCGGACCGTGAATTCCGCGCCGCCGTCCGGCGTCCGGGACACCTCGACCGTGCCGGAATTGCGCCGCACCGCCTGCTGTACGAGAGCGAGCCCCAGCCCCCGCCCCGCGGACTTGGTGCTCCAGCCGCGCCCGAAGGCCGCCTCGGCCGTCGCCGGGTCGAGCCCGGCGCCCGTATCGCTCACCCGCAGCGTCAGCTCGTCGGTGACGGCGCGCGCGGTGACCGTGACGCGGGCGCTGCGGGCCGCGCCGCGGCCGGCGCCCTCGGCGGCGGCGTCCGTCGCGTTGTCGATGAGGTTGCCGAGGATGGTGACCAGGTCGCGGGCCGGGAGGCCGGGCGGCAGCAGCCCGTCGTCGATACGGGTGTCGGGGGCGAGGACGAGCTCCACGCCGCGCTCATTGGCCTGGGCGGCCTTGCCCAGCAGCAGGGCGGCCAGCACCGGTTCGGCGACGGCCCCCACCACCTGGTCGGTCAGCGCCTGCGCCAGCTCCAGTTCGGCGGTCGCGAAGTCGACAGCCTCCTCGGCCCGCCCCAGCTCGATCAGCGAGACGACGGTGTGCAGCCGGTTGGCGGCCTCGTGCGCCTGGGAGCGCAGGGCCTCGGCGAAGCCTCGTACGGAGTCCAACTCGCCCGACAGCGCCTGGAGTTCGGTGTGGTCGCGCAGGGTGACGACTGTGCCGCGCTGCTCTCCGCTGCTGACCGGGGAGGTGTTGACGACCAGGACCCGCTGGGCGGTCAGATGCAGCTCGTCCACCCGTGGCTCGGCGGCCAGCAGGGCGCCGGTCAGCGACGGGGGCAGACCGAGGTCGGAGACGTAGCGGCCGACCGAGTTCACCGAGTTCTCCGACAGGCCGAGCAGTTCGCGGCCGGCGTCGTTGATCAGCACGATCCGCCGCCGCCCGTCGAGCATCAGCAGCCCTTCGCGTACGGCGTGCAGCGCGGCCTGGTGGTAGTCGTGCATCCGGCTCAGCTCGCCGGCGTTCATACCGTGGGTATGGCGGCGCAGCCGGGCGTTGATCACGTAGGTGCCGATGCCGCCGATCGCCAGCGCGGCGAACGCGACGACGAACAGCGCCAGCATCTGGCGGCGCACCTGCGCGCTGATGGTGTCGACGGTGATGCCCGCGCTGACCAGCGCGGTGATCTTGCCCCCGGCCCGTGCGTCGCGCACCGGGGCCACCACGCGCACGGACGCGCCCAGGGTGCCGGTGTACGTCTCGTCGAAGATCCGGCCGTGCAGCGCGGGCCCGGTGTTGCCGAGGAACTTCTCCCCTATACGGTCCGGGTCGGGGTGGGTCCAGCGGATGCCCCGGGTATTCATGATGGTGACGAAGGCGACACCGGTGTGATGGCGCACCTGCTCCGCGTACGGCTGGAGCCGGGCGGTGGGGTCGTCGGACCGTACGGCCTCGGCGACGGTCGGCGAGTCGGCGACGGCGGTCGCGGCGGCGGTGGCCTGGCGGCGCGCGGACTCCTCCGCCTGGCTCCGGCCGGTGACGTACGAGAAGACCGCGCATCCGGCGACCACGACGGCGACCAGGACCACCTGCATGGCGAAGAGCTGGCCTGCCAGACTCCGGGGACGGGGGACGCGCATGCCACACAGTGTGCACATGGCCGTTTCGTGAACGAAATGAACGGAAGGGTGACCGCCATCACAGGCGGGGTGCATAGTCCTCGGGACCGTCCAGGGCGAAGTGCGAGCCGCACGACGCATCAGCCGGGACAGCTGGGCGGCAGAGCAGAAGGAGGCAGCACCGTGGCTGCGCAGACCTCGCCGCCCGAGTCCGTGGGTACGGATGCCGGGCGGCCGAAGAAGGACCGGATTCATTTCCTCTACCTCGCGGTGATCGCCGCGGTGGCGCTCGGCATCCTGGTGGGCTTCGTCGCCCCCGACACCGCCGTCGAGCTCAAGCCGATCGGCACCGGCTTTGTGAATCTCATCAAGATGATGATCTCGCCGATCATCTTCTGCACGATCGTGCTCGGCGTCGGCTCGGTGCGGAAGGCCGCGAAGGTCGGCAAGGTCGGTGGCCTGGCGCTCGGCTACTTCCTGCTGATGTCGACCGTCGCGCTCGCCATCGGCCTGGTCGTCGGCAACATCATCGAGCCGGGCAGCGGGCTGCACCTGACCAACGAGGTGGCCCAGGCCGGACAGGGCCAGGCCAAGAACGCCGTCAGCGAGTCGCTTCCGGACTTCCTGCTCGGCATCATCCCGACCACGCTCGTCTCCGCCTTCACCGTTCCCGAGGTGCTGCAGACCCTGCTGATCGCGCTGCTGGTCGGCTTCGCGCTGCAGGCCATGGGCAAGAGCGGCGAGCCGATCCTGCGCGGGATCGGCCACATCCAGCGCCTGGTGTTCCGCGTGCTGTCGATGATCATGTGGGCGGCGCCGGTGGGTGCCTTCGGCGCGATCGCGGCGGTGGTCGGCGAGACGGGCGTGGACGCGCTGAAGTCGCTCGCCGTCATCATGATCGGCTTCTACATCACCTGTGCGCTGTTCGTGTTCCTCGTGCTCGGCACGGTCCTGCGGCTGGTCGCCGGCGTGAACATCTTCGCGCTGCTGAAGTACCTGGCGCGCGAGTTCCTGCTGATCGTGTCGACCTCGTCCTCGGAGTCCGCGCTGCCGCGCCTGATCGCCAAGATGGAGCACGCGGGCGTCAGCCAGCCCGTCGTGGGCATCACCGTGCCGACCGGCTACTCCTTCAACCTGGACGGCACCGCGATCTACCTGACCATGTCCTCGCTGTTCATCGCTGAGGCCATGGACAACCCGCTCTCGATCGGCGAGCAGATATCCCTGCTGGCGTTCATGATCATCGCGTCGAAGGGCGCGGCGGGCGTGACCGGCGCGGGCATGGCCACGCTGGCCGGCGGTCTCCAGTCGCACCGGCCCGACCTGGTGGACGGCGTCGGCCTGATCGTCGGCATCGACCGCTTCATGAGCGAGGCGCGCGCGGTCACCAACTTCGCAGGCAACGCGGTCGCCACCGTCCTGGTCGGCACCTGGACCAAGGAGATCGACAAGGAGCGCATGCAGGAAGTGCTCGCCGGTCGGCTGCCGTTCGACGAGACGACGCTCGTCGACGACCACTCGCCGTACGGCGGGGACGACGCGGATGGCGACGCGAGCCCGGCGGTGCCGGAGCAGCGCGACGGCGTGGACACGGCCAAGAAGCACGCGTCCATCTGACCTGACCTGCCCCGCCCGCGCGGCACCTATCGCGCGCGGACATCGCGGCCCTGCCCTCCTGAATCGGGGCAGGGCCGCGCCCGTTCATTCCCGGGTCACTCATCCCCGGGCCATTCATCCCCCGGCCCGTTCATCCCCCGGCCCGTTCAGCCCCCGCCCGAGAACCCCGCGGGCAAGTGCGCCACCCCCGTGGCCGACTCCGCGTGAACTCCTGGGACGAAGGGGAGGAACGGAGCGACCAACAGGGCGACCCCCATGACCGCCGTGGCGATCCGCCCCCAAAGAGGCATGAGCCCCCACCTCTCTTCCTGTTCTTTCGTACGGTCCACTTCACCGGACTGGTGGTTGTTCGGCAGCCCAGTCGGCCCACGAAACAAAGGGAGTAGCGTCTGGGGCCGTACCAGGCCGTCAGGTGGGGGGATGGGGCATGGGCCGCAAGGAGAGCCCGCTGGATCCGAGCGCGGGCCCGGTCCAGCGTTTCGCGTACGAGCTGCGCAAGCTGCGGAGCGAGGCGGGTGGGCCGACCTACCGGGCGATGGCGCAGCGGGTGCCGTACTCGCTCACCACGCTGTCCCGGGCCGCCGCGGGGGACCAACTCCCCTCGCTGCCGGTCACGCTCGCGTATGTGGAGGCGTGCGGCGGCGACCCGGCCGACCGGACCGCCTGGGAGGCGCGCTGGCGCGAGGCGGCGGAGGAGACCACCGGCCTCCCCGCCGAGGACGACGACGCCACCCCGCCCTACCGCGGACTGGCCCGCTTCGAACCGGGCGACCACGAACGGTTCTTCGGGCGGGAACAGCTCGTAGCCGATCTGCTTGAGCTGGTCCGGGAGAGCAGGTTCGCCGCCGTCTTCGGCCCCTCGGGCAGCGGTAAGTCCTCACTGCTGCGAGCCGGTCTGATCCCGGCCCTGCGCGACGGCACGGCGGCGCCGTTACCCCGCCCGTCCGTGATCCGCGTCCTCACCCCCGGCGACCGCCCGCTCCGCACCCACGCCGACGCGCTCGACCCGAAGCTCGGCCCGAACGGGGACGATGGGGACACCTGGCTGGTGATCGACCAGTTCGAGGAGGTCTTCACCCTCTGCCAGGACCCGGCCGAACGCGCCGGATTCATCGAACGCCTGCTGTCCGCCCAGGACGAGGACAGCCGACTGCGCGTGGTCATCGGCGTACGGGCCGACTTCTTCGGCCGCTGCGCCGAACACCGGGAGCTGACAGCCGCGCTGCGCGGCGCCACCCTGCTCGTCGGGACCATGGGGCGGGCGGAGCTGCGGGAGGCGATCGTCAAGCCGGCCGCGGCCGAAGGGCTGATCGTCGAACGGGCGCTGACCGCCAGGATCGTGGAGGAGGTCGTCGACGAACCCGGCGGTCTGCCCCTGATGTCCCACGCCCTGCTGGAGACCTGGCGCCGTCGCCGCAGCCGGGCGCTGACCGTCGAGGCGTACGAGGCGGCGGGCGGTGTGCACGGCGCGATCGCCCTGACCGCGGAGCGGGTGTACGGGGAGCTCAGCGAGCGGCAGGCGGAGGCCGCGCGGCGGATCATGCTCCGGCTGATCACACCGGGGGAGGGGGCTCAGGACACCCGGCGCCCGGTGGACCGGGAGGAGCTTGGGCTGGACGCGGACTCCGCCTCAGGCTCCGGCTCCGGCTCCGGCGATACCGCGCTCGTGCTGGAACGCCTGGTGCGGTCGCGGCTGGTCACCCTCGACGACGGCACGGTCGACCTCGCCCACGAGGCCCTGATCACGGCCTGGCCCCGGCTGCGCGGCTGGATCGACGAGGACCGCCAGCGGCTGCGCACCCACCGCAGGCTGACCGAGGCCGCCCGCACCTGGGAGGAGCTGGGACGCGATCCCGGCGCGCTCTACCGGGGCGCGCGGCTGGGGGAGGCGCGGGAGGCGTTCGACAAGCCGGACGGCTCGGCCGAACTCACCTCCGTGGAGCGCGACTTCGTGGCCGCCAGCCGGGCTGCGGGCACGCGGGAGCGCCGACGGGTGCGTACGTTCGTGGGTGCGGTGGCGGTGCTGGTGGCGCTGGCGCTCGTGGCCGGGGTGGTGGCGTGGCAGCAGAACCGGGCGGGGGAGCAGCGGCGGGCGGAGGCCGTGTCCCGGCGGATCGCGTCCGTCGCGCAGAACATGCGGTACGCGGATCCGGTGACGGCGATGCGGCTGAGCGTGGCGGCGTGGAACATCAGCCACACGGTGGAGGCGAGAGCGGCGCTGCTGGGGGCGATGGCGCAGCGCGAACAGGACACTTTCACCGCCTCGGGAGGCGGCGCGGACGACGACGCGATGCTGAGCGGTGACGGCCGTACGCTCGTGACCTCTGGGATGAACGGCGAGCTGCGCGGCTGGGACGTCCCCACTCATCGCCGGATCAGCTCCGTCAAGCTGAGCAACGAGACGGCGATCGTGTCGGCCGTCTCCCCGGACGGGCGGCAGGTCGTGACGTTCGGGGACGATGGTCTCCGACTGCGGGACCGCGCCTCCGGCCGACCCATCGGCCCGCGCCTCGATACCGAGGACGAGGACGGGGACGCGTACTTCGGGGCGAGCGGACGCACCGTCGTCGTGGTGGACGGGCACTGGCTCCGGCTGTGGGACATCCGGCATCGCCGCATCCTGTTCCAGCGCTCCAGCGAGAGCATGCAGGTGCCGGGGCTCAGCGCGGACGACAGGAGGGTCGCGCTGTGTTCGGACCAGGATGACCTGGAGGTCTGGGATGTCCGCGAGCATCGCCGGATACGTACGCTCCCCGCTGTTGTCTCGCGTCCGGTCTGCGATCCGGACGCCGATGTCGACAGCGAGTTCACACTCACACCGGACGGCCAAAGGCTGCTGATCGCCACCGCGAAAGGGATTCGCGGCTGGGAGCTGGCCTCTGGAAAGGAACTGCCAGGCATCTCCCACTCCGGGCTCTCGGACCTCACCGTCAGCCGTGACGGGCGGTTGCTGGCAGCCACGGATGACCAGGAGATCCTGATGTGGCGGCTCGACAGCCCTGGGAAGCCGGTCTACCGGCATCCCCTGGCCGGTCGGCGGATCTCCGGTCTGAAGCTGGATGCGGACCACGGGGTCATCCGGTACCAGGAGGGGGACATCGTCATGAGCGACGCGGTGCGCACCCTCTACCTGGGCAACGCCACGGCCCCGGGATGGGGGCCGAAGCGGGACGGGGCAGCCCTGTTCAGCCCCGACGCGAACCTGATCGCGGAGGTGCGGACGTCGGGCGAGCGTGAACGGATCGAGCTACGGCCCACCGGCGGAGGAGCCTCGGTTGCCGCCGCCCTGCCCTCGGCCGGCTGCCGGACCACTGCTCAACCGGGGCACAAGGGTCAGTACTGCTTGCCGCTCATGGCGTTCAGCGCGGACGGGCGGACCTTCGCCTATGGGTTCGGCGAGCGCAACGCGGCCGACGGCCGGCCCCGGGCGGAGCGGGTTGCGGTGTGGGACGTGCGCAAGGGCCGTAAAACGGCCGACCTCGTGCTCACCCCGAAGGACGAAGACGGGTCGGGCGCCGACCCGCTCGCGCTGACGGAAGACGGGTCGGGCGCCGACTCGATCGCGCTGACGCCGGACGGGAAGACCGTGCTCGCCTACCGGCACAATCCGGAGACCCTGGAGCTCTGGGGAATCCGCAGCCGCACCAAGGTGACCCGGCGGCCGGACGGGTCGGGGGAGATGGTGAGCAGCGGTAGTGGCAACCTCTGGACGGGGGGGTTCCCGGACTCCTCGGCCCTGGCCGTGCGACCCGACGGCCGGATGGTCACCACGGCGTCCGGGCAGCGCTTCACCCTCCCCTCGGGCCGTCCGCAGCGACCCACCCGTTCCCAGGACCCGGTCTACGCGCTGGCCTACCGCCCTGATGGTGAACAACTGGCCCGCGGCACGGACTCGGGGCAGGTGACGCTGTGGGACGGCAGTGCCGAGCGGCGTCTGGGCGTTGTCGCCGGGACGCTCACCGGCGAGGGGCGCGAGAGCGCCCAGCCCGTGCAGGCCCTGGCCTACTCGCCCGACGGCAAGATCCTGGCCGTGGCGGGGCAGACAGGGACGCTGCGGCTATGGGACACCGCGTCGGGCCTCCCGCTGGGGTCCGCCTTGCTCACCGCGGGCGACAACATCCGGGCCATGTCCTTCAGCGCGGACGGCAGGACCCTGCTGGTCGCGGGCGAACACGTACCGCTCCAGAGGATCGCCGTCGACCCCGGGCGCGTCACCACCGCCGTCTGCGAGCGCGCGGGCGGCGGTCTGCACCGCGCCGACTGGAAGACGTACATCCCCGAAGTCCCGTACCGCAAGATGTGCTGAACGAGACCGTAATGGCGGGCAGTCGAGATCCCGCGCCTCCCCCCGTGGAAGGCGCGGGCGCATAAGGGCGCTGACATCAGCGCACGTATCAGCGGGACATCAGCGGGAGTTAAGCGCTTACTGAAATCCGCGCTGAACCCCGTACGGAAACCCGTACGGAATGCCGCCGCGCAAGCGCGTCAGTGTTCGCCGTCCACCGCGGGCCGCAGCTGTTCCGGGAGCGCGGTCCATTCGGGGCCGTCGTCCTGGGGCTTGATCCAGGCGACGTTTCCGCCGGTGTCGATATAGGCGACGCGGCCGATGGCCTCGCGCTCGATGTCGTACACGAGGTCGCCTATCCGAGGAAGGGTGCGAGTCTGTCCCGTAGCCGTCATGAGCTGCCCTTTCGCCATAGCGCTGCCTGTCGGCGCGGATCTGGCCGCCTCGGCCTTGTAGCCGGCCGCCCCGAGGAATCCAACCGCGAGGAGTCCGGCTGCCAGGGCCCGGTTGTACCGGCCGCTCGGTCTGCGCGGTCCGGCCGGTCCGGCGGTATTCGATACGCGGATCAAGCCCCCCATGTCGCCCCCGCTGTCTGGGTACAGAGGGCTCCCCGTTACCGCGGGCTCCCCGTCCAGCGGGGTATGCGCCGGACGTGAGCGTGGGTGCGCCGCAGCGCCCTCATTGCCCGTAGCGTGCAATGCGGAGCTGATGTCTCGCTGATGCGGCGCTGACCTGTCCCTGTGGGTAGGCTGCGAGATGGCCGCAGGGAATCTCAGGTACCGACGGGGGAAGCGCGTGCACGGGACCGAGTTTCGTCTGCTGGGCCCGGTCGGTATATGGCAGGGCGAGCAGGGACTCGGCCCGACCGCCGCCCAGCAGCGATCCGTCCTGGCGATGCTGTTGCTGGAGCCGGGGCGAGTGGTCTCCGTGGACCGGCTGGTGCTGGCCGTATGGGGAGAGGATCCGCCGGGGTCCGCGCGCAACGCCGTACAGGTCCAGATATCCAAACTGCGCAGGATCCTGGCCGCGCTGGCCGACACCGAGCTGTCCACCTCCGCGCAAGGCTACTGCCTCACCGTCGACCAGGAGCGGGTGGACCTGCACCGTTTCCGGGAGTTGGTGCGCGAGGCGCGGACGGTCGGCGACGGCCCGGCCGGTGAGCTGCTGCACGCGGCGCTCCAGCTGTGGCGCGGCCCCGCGCTCGCGGATGTCGCGGGCGGCTGGCTGCCCGAGACCGTCGGGGCGGGCCTCGAGGAGGAGCGGCGCGCGGTGGTGGAGGAGTGCGCCGCGATCGATCTGCGCTCCGGGCGGCACCAGGAGGCGGCCGCCGTACTGTCCCCTCTGGTGGCGGAGCACCCGCTGCGGGAGCGGTCGGTGGGCCTGCTGATGGAGGCGCTGAGCCGGAGCGGCCGGCGGGCCGACGCGCTCGCGCTCTTCCGTGGTACGCGGCAGCGGTACGTCGACGAGCTGGGCATCGAGCCGGGGGACGACCTGCAGCGGCTGCACCGGAAGGTGCTGGACGCGCAGCCGGCGGGGGCGGACCGGGCGGGTGTGGCTCTGGCGGGCGCGGATTCGGACCCGGCAGCCGCAGACCATACGCCCGCCCCGGCTTCAGCTGCCCCAGCTGCTGCCGCCCCCACGGCGGTCGTGGCTCCAGCCACTGCGGCCCCGGCTACCGCCGCCCCGCCCTCATCCGCCTCGCAGGACACCTCCCCCGAGTCCCCCTCCGAGTCCCCACCGGCCGCCGAGGTCGCCGTACCGCAGCAACTCCCCGCCGATGTCGTCCACTTCACCGGGCGGGAACGGGAACTGGCCGGGCTCGACGCGCTGCTGCGCCCCGCGCCCGGGTCCGGAACTGGAACTGGACCCCCAACCGGGCGGGTGCCCACCGCGGCGGTGATCTCCGTGATCGCGGGCAGTGGCGGCCTCGGCAAGACCACCCTGGCCGTGCACTGGGCCCACCGGGTCCGCGACCGCTTCCCCGACGGTCAGCTGTATGTGAACCTCCGCGGCTTCGGCCCGACCGGCTCGGCGATGACCCCCTCCGAGGCGGTACGGGGCTTTCTGGACGCCTTCCAGGTGCCCGCGCACCGGATACCGGCCACCGTGGAGGCCCAAACCGCGCTCTACCGCAGTCTGTTGGCGGGCCGCCGGGTGCTGATCCTGCTGGACAACGCGCGCGACGCCGACCAGGTCCGCCCCCTGCTGCCCGGGGCGCCCGGCTGTCTGGTGCTGCTGACCAGCCGTAACGAACTCACCGGGCTGGTCGTCGCGGAGCAGGCCCAGCCGCTGCCGCTGGATCTGCTCGACCGGGCCGAGGCGCGCGAACTGCTCGCCCGCAGGCTGGGTGCCGAGCGGGTGGCGGCCGAGCCGGAGGCGGTGGAGGACGTCGTCACGGTGTGCGCGGGGCTGCCCTTGGCGCTGGCCATCGTCGCCGCCCGCGCGGCCACTCACCCCGGCTTCTCCCTCGAAGCCCTCGCCCGCGAGCTGCACGACGCCCGCGGCAGCCTGGACGCGTTCGACGGCGGTGACGCCACGACCGACGTCCGGGCGGTGTTCTCGTGGTCGTACCACACCATGGGCACCGACGCCGCCCGGCTGTTCCGGCTGCTGGGCGTGCACCCCGGCCCGGACATCTCGGCCGCCGCCGTGGCCAGCCTGATGGGGTTGCCCGTACCGCAGGCCCGGCGGCTGCTGCTCCAGCTGACCCGGGCCCATCTGCTCACCGAGCGCAGCCCGGGCCAGTACGCGCTGCACGACCTGCTGCGCGCCTACGCCACCGAGCTGGCCGAGGCGTACGACTCCGAGGACGACCGGCGCGCCGCGCTGCACCGCACCCTCGACCACTATCTGCACACCGCCGTCGCCGCCGGCCGGGTGTTCACCCCGCAGCGCACGCCCCTCACCCTCCCCGCGGCGCAGCCCGGTGTCTGCACCGAGTCGTTCGCCGATTACGCCGAGGTGCTGACCTGGTTCACCGCCGAACACCGTGTCCTGGTCGCCGCGCAACAGCAGGCCGCGAAGAGCGGATTCGAGACCTACGCCTGGCGGCTGGCCTGGTCGCTCGCCGAGTTCCTCGACCAGCTCGGACACTGGCACGACCAGGACGTCGTCCACACCGTGGCCCTCGACGCGGCGCTGCGTACGGACAACCTGGCCGGACAGGCCCACGCTCACCACGGCCTCGGCCTCGCCGATCTGCGGATGGCCCGCTACGACCAGGCCCGAGACCACCTGATGCGCGCCCTCGACCTGCACGGCAGCACCGGCAACCCGGCCGGCCAGGCCCTCATCCACGTCGCGCTCAACCAGGCGGGCGAGCGGCAGGGCCGCCACGAGGAGGGGCTCTACCACGCGCAGCGCACCCTCGAGCTGTACCGCGAGGTCGGCCAGCGCAGCGGGGAGGCGTACGCGCTGAACAACGTCGGCTGGGCGTACGCCATGGTCGGCCAGTACCAGCAGACCCTGGTCCACTGCGAGAAGGCGCTGCGGATGCTCCAGCAGGCGCACGACGGGCGGGGCGCCTCCGCCGCCTGGGACAGCCTCGGCTATGCCCACCACCGCCTCGGCGACCACGAACAGGCCATCACCTGCTACCGCAACGCCGTGGAGCTGCGCCGCGAGCGCGGCCAGCGGGTCAGGGCGGCCGAGACCATGTACCGCCTGGGCAGCGCCCAGCTGGCCGCCGACGATGTCCCCGGCGCCCGGGACACCTGGCGGCAGGCCCTGACCATGTTCGACGCCCTCGGCCACCCGGACGCCGGCCGGGTCCGCGAGGAACTCGGCCGGCTCGGGTGATCTAGCAGCACCTGGAGACCGGGGCGGCGCTCGCCGTCGCCGCCGTGATGCCGGACGCGGCGACGAGACCGCATGCGATGAGCGCGATGGAGAGCGCCCGCAACAGCCGCTGTTTCATGTTGTCCTCCTTCCGCCTTTGCTGGGCCGTACGGAAGCGAGTACAGCGGCGGTGTGATTGTTCGGCGACCCGTTCCACCGCGTGGAACAAAGGCGGAACAAGGACCGAGCGGAACTCAGCCGAGCGGGATTCAGCCGAGCGGGATTCAGCCGAACGGGATCCGGACGTACGACTGGTTGCCCGTCCCCAGCGTGCTGCCGCCGTTGCCGATGGCGTTCCAGACCTCCACCCGCACCTTCCCGTTGCTCAGGTTCCCGAGCGAGCCGGTGGCGGACTTCAGCCCGCGGGCCTGGGTGTAGTGCTCATAGCCCGAGACGGGGTCGGTGGCGAAGTACTGGTAGGTCTCGGTGCGGTCCCAGCTGCCGTCGCCGGTCAGGTCGTAGGAGATACGGACCTGCTGGCCGTTGGCCACGGTGGTGCCCGCGTCCACGAACAGGTCGAACTGCGTGGCGCCGCCGCTGTAGGTGGCGTTCAGCCCGGAGGCGAGGAAGGTCTGCGGCTGGTAGGGCGTGCCGTCGTGGTTGGCGCCGCCCGCCGAGGGCAGCGTCGCGGTGGACGCGGAGGAGGACGCGGCACCGAGGGCCCCGCCGCTGCCCAGGTAGCGGGTGGCGGAGCCGGACGGGGGATCGGTGGGCGGGTCGGTGGTGCCGCCGCCGCGGGTCCAGACGGCGACGTAGTCGACGAGCATGGGGTGGCCGGGTTCGGTGGCCGCGGTGGGGGTGGCCGAGCCGTGGACGCCGTCGGGGAAGGCACCGCCGACCGCGACGTTCAGCAGGATGAAGTAGCCGGCGTGGTCGGTCATGTTCGACCAGGTGGCGGCGTCGACGCTGTTCTGGCTGACGCTGTGGAACTGCTGGTCGTCCACGTACCAGCGCAGCTGGTTGGGCGTGGTGGAGCGGTCCCATTCGAAGCGGTACGTGTGGAAGGCGGACTGGCAGCTCGCGCCGGGGCAGGCGCGGCTGGCGCCGACGCCTGTGGTCTCGTTGCAGGGCCCGCCCGGGTTGACGCCGCAGTGGAGCACTCCCCAGACGGAGTTGATGCCGTTGACGTTCTCCATGATGTCGAACTCGCCTATGCCGGGCCAGTTCCAGTAGTTGCCCCGGTACGGACTGCCGAGCGCCCAGAACGCGGGCCAGTAGCCGAGCGCGGCGTCGCCGGTGACGTTGGGCATCTGGATACGGCTCTCGACGCGCAGCACGCCGCCCGCCGGGGCCTTGAAGTCGGCGCGCTGGGTCTCGATACGGCCCGAGGTCCAGTTGCCCGCGCCGTCGCGGAGCGGGGTGATGCGGAGGTTGCCGCTGCCGTCGAGGCTGAGGTTGCTGGTGGAGTTGGTGTAGTTCTGGATCTCGCCGGTGCCCCAGTTGCCGGGGCCGCCGGGGTAGGAGTGGCCGGTGTCTATCTGCCAGTTGGCGGAGGACGGCAGCGTGTTCGCGGAGCCCTTGAAGTCATCGCTCCACTGCAGGTTCCAGCCGGCGGCGGGCGGTACGTCGCCGCGCGCGGGCGAGGTGCCGAAGAGCGTGGCGAGGGCCGCCAGCGCGAGTGCGGCGGCGGCCAGCGCTGCGGTGAGTGGTGCCCTGGGTCTGGTGCTCGTGCGTGTGCTCACGGGGGACGACCTCCAGGAAGCGGTGGGGGCACGGGCATGAGAGCGCTCTCACGTTTATGTAGGTGCACACGGGGAGGGCGTCAATGGCTCGAGCGCGTCGTTTCCTGAAGCGCGTACGTACCGTCAGGCCGGCCCGAGCCAGATCGTGGCCAGCGGTGGCAGCACCGGCAGGATGCTCGCGGGCCGTCCGTGCCAGGCGGTGGGTTCGGCCTTGAGCGGTTCCGGGTTGCCGACGCCGCTGCCGCCGTAGCGGCCGTCGTCGGTGTTCAGCACCTCGCGCCACAGCGGGATGTGGTCCGGGACGCCGACGCGGTAGTCATGGCGTACGACGGGCGAGAAGTTGCTGATGGCCAGCAGCGGAGAGCCGTCCGCGGCGAAGCGCAGGAAGGCGAAGACGTTGTCCTCGGGCGCGTCGCCCTCGACCCAGGCGAACCCCTCCGGGACGGTGTCCCGCTGCCACAGCGCGGGCGTGGTCAGATAGACCTGGTTCAGCTCGCGGACCAGGTCGCGTACGCCGCGGTGGTCGGGCTCGGCGGAGTACGAGGGGTCGAGCAGCCACCAGTCCGGGCCGTGGCTCTCCGACCACTCGGCGCCCTGGGCGAACTCCTGGCCCATGAAGAGGAGTTGCTTGCCGGGGTGCGCCCACATGAAGCCCAGGTACGCGCGGTGGTCGGCGCGCCGCTGCCACCAGTCGCCCGGCATCTTCGACACCAGCGACCGCTTGCCGTGCACCACCTCGTCATGGGAGATGGGCAGCACGTAGTTCTCGCTGTACGCGTACACCATCGAGAAGGTCATCTCATGGTGGTGGTACTTGCGGTGCACCGGCTCATGGCCGATGTAGCCCAGCGAATCGTGCATCCACCCCATGTTCCACTTCAGCCCGAAGCCGAGGCCGCCGAAGCCGCTGGGGCCCACATGGTGGGTGGCGCGGGTGACGCCGTCCCAGGCGGTGGACTCCTCGGCGATGGTCAGCGCGCCGGGGCAGCGGCGGTAGACGGTCGCGTTCATCTCCTGCAGAAACGCGACGGCGTCCAGGTTCTCCCGGCCGCCGTGGACATTGGGCGTCCACTGGCCCGGCTCGCGGGAGTAGTCGAGGTAGAGCATGGAGGCCACGGCGTCCACCCGCAGGCCGTCCACATGGAACTCCTCGCACCAGTAGACGGCGTTCGCCACCAGGAAGTTGCGCACCTCCGTGCGGCCGTAGTCGAACTCCAGCGTGCCCCAGTCCGGATGCGCGGCCCGGGCCGGGTCGGCGGGTTCGTACAGCGGCCTGCCGTCGAACTCGGCCAGCGCCCACTCGTCCCGCGGGAAGTGCGCGGGCACCCAGTCCACCAGCACCCCGATGCCCGCCTGGTGCAGGGCGTCGACCAGATACTTGAGGTCGTCGGGGGTGCCGAGGCGGGCGGTGGGCGCGTAGAAGCCGGTGACCTGGTAGCCCCATGAGCCGCCGAAGGGGTGCTCGGCCACCGGCATCAGCTCGACATGGGTGAAGCCGAGGTCCTTGACGTACGCGGGAAGCTGCTCGGCCAGCTGGCGGTAGGTCAGGCCGGGGCGCCACGAGGGCAGATGCACCTCGTACACCGAGAACGGCGACTCGTGCACGCGCTGCCCCGCCCGGCGCGCCAGCCACGCCTCGTCGCGCCACTCGTGGTGGGAGGTGTGCACGATCGAGGCGGTGGCGGGCGGACACTCGGTGCGGCGCGCCATCGGGTCGGCCCGCAGGGTGTGACTCCCGTCCGGGCGGGTGATGTCGAACTTGTACACCGCGCCCTCGCCCACGCCGGGCAGGAACAGCTCCCATACGCCGCTGCCGCCCAGCGAGCGCATCGGGCAGGCCGTACCGTCCCAGTAGTTGAAGTCCCCGGCCACGCGTACGCCACGCGCGTCCGGCGCCCACACCGTGAACCGCGTCCCGGCCACGCCCTGGTGCGTCATCGGATGCGCGCCGAGCGCGCGCCACAGCTCCTCGTGGCGGCCCTCGCCGATCAGGTGCAGATCCAGTTCGCCGAGGGCGGGGAGGAAGCGGTACGGGTCGTGCTGCGGGGCCGCGCCGCTGCCGTACCCCCCGTTCTGGTACTCCCCGTTCTCGTACTCGACCAGCAGCCGGTAGTCGGGGATCTCCCGGAGCGGGAGCACCCCGGAGAACAGCCCGTCCCCCTCGGGGCGCAACTGCGCGCGCAGCCCGGTGGCGGTCACGGCCACGGAACGGGCGTACGGGCGCAGCGTGCGGAAGAGGATTCCGCCGCGCACGGGGTGGGCGCCGAGGAGGGCGTGCGGGTCGTGGTGGGAGCCGGAGAGCAGCCGCTCCCGGTCGGTGTCCCCGAGCGGCGCCGCGGCGAGCACACCCCCGCCGCCGGGGGGCGCGGTCTCGGGGTGGGGGGTGGCCTCGGCGCGCGGTGGGTCGGTGGGGGCGGGGTTCGGGCCGGCGCTCGGGCTGTGGCTCGGCCTGGGGGCCCGCGGGGTGGGCGGTGCGGTGTACGAGGAGCGGGACATGGGGCCGTCTCCGGGGCCGTGCGCGGCGGCGCGGTGGGCGACGGGCCGGTGGGGGTCCGGGCGGAAGGTGGCGGGGACGGACGAGGGAGGGTCGGACGGAGGCAGGTCGGGCGAGGGCGGCCCGGACGGCGGCGGGTCATGAGGATTCAGGTTGTGCGGCTCCGTGCCACGCGGAGGCCGGCCGGACGGCGGCGGGTCATGTGGAGGCTGGCCATGCGGCTCCGGGTCGTGCGGGGGCCGGGCGGATGAGGCCGGGGCGTGCGGCGGCAGGTCGTGCGGCTCCGGGTCGGACGGCGGCAGGCCGTGTGGCGGCGAGTCATGCGGAGGCCGGTCGGACGGCGGGCGTGCGGTCACGGGGGTGTCCTCCCAGGGGGCTGGGTGCGTCGTATCAGGTGCGGGTCGCGGCCAGGCGGCGGATGGCCGACATCGGGACGGGCAGCCACTCGGGGCGGTGGCGGGCCTCGTAGAGCACCTCGTACACCGCCTTGTCGGTCTCGTGGGCCCGCAGCAGCTCCGGATCGTCGCGCGGGTCGCTCCCGGACGCCTCCGCGTAGCCCGCGCAGTACGCGGCACGGGAGCGGTCGGCCCAGTCCTGCGGGCTGTCGTGGCCGCCCACGGCCGCCGCGTAGTCGAACGAGCGGAGCATGCCCGCGATATCGCGCACCGCCGGCTGCGGGCGGCGGCGCTCGTCGAGCGGGCGCGAGGGCTCGCCCTCGAAGTCGATGAGGGACCAGTGCGCCCCGCCCTCGACCGTCGTTCGCCGCAGCACCTGGCCCAGGTGCAGATCGCCGTGGATGCGCTGGGCCGTCCAGGTGCGCCCGGCGCGGCCGAGCGCGGCCAGGTCCTCGTACGCGGAGTGCAGCGCGGCGCGGTACGGGTGGAGGGCGGGTACGGCCGCGGCGGCCGAGTCCAGGCGCTCGGACATGGTGGCGGCGAGGTGCTCGATCTGCGGGCGGCGCAGATGGGAGGTGGGCAGCGCGCGGGCCATCGCCAGATGGACCTCGGCGGTGGCCTGGCCGAGGGCGTGGGCGGCGGCGGTGAAGTCGCCCCGGGCGGCGACCGCGTCGAGCGCGAGCTGCCAGCCGTCGGTGGAGCCGGCGAGGTAGGGCTGGAGTACGCCGAGGGTGAAGGGGTCGGCGCGCGGGCCCGCGCCCGCGCTCTCGCCGAGCGGGGCGGCCTCGAACCAGGCGGCCGGGGCGGGCACCCGGGCGCAGCCCGTGCGGGCGAGGGCCAGGGGCAGTTCGAGGTCGGGGTTGGTGCCGGGGCTCACTCGGCGGAAGAGCTTGAGGATAAACGTATCTCCATAGATCACCGAGGAGTTGGACTGCTCGACGTTCACCAGCCGGGGAGCGAGCCCCGAGGGGATGTCCGCGGACGGTTCGCGCAGGAAGCGCAGCGGGCCGAGGGTGCCGGGCATCCGTAGCCGTTCGAGGAGGAGCGTGGCGAGGCGGGGGTCGAGCAGTGCCTCGTAGACGGTCCGGCCGTGCAGCGGCCCGCCGCTGGGGTGGCCGATGAGGGCGGGGGCGAGATGGGGCGGGAGGGTGGCGCACACGCCGAGGAGGATCTGGTAGCAGTCGCTGGCCGCCGCGCCGCGCCGGTGTCCGCAGCCGGAGCCGTGCCGGTGGCCGGGCGGCTCGGGCTGCTGGGCGCGGACGAGCAGATGGAGCAGGCCCGGCGTGCTGCCGCCGGCCGCGCACGGCAGCAGCTCGGTCGCGCAGACCAGGGCGAAGCCGGTGACCGGACGGCCCTTGCCCGCGAACCAGCGCTGCCGGGGCAGCCATTCCGAGAGCAGCGGGGCGAGGGAGGCGAGCAGCCCGGCGGGGCCCGCGGCCGCGGCGGGGCGGATGGCGGACGGCGGGGCGTCGGCCCGCGGTACGGCGGTCGGCGGCTGCTGTGCCCCCGGGGAGGCCCCCCGGGAGAATGAAGCTTCCGGCATGGCGTCGCGTCCTTTCCCCGGGCACACGACATATCAGGGCAAAGTGTCCCGGATTGCGGCGTTGACTGTGCGACGGTGCGGGACGTGTCGGGCGAGGATCGTCCGTACGGCGAGTACGCGATCTGCTCCGCCCGCGCGGTAGTAGGGAGGCTGCCCATGATGGGGGGCCGAAAACGCCCGTACGCGCCCGAGGCGGACGCGTACGGACGAGAACGGCAGGCGTGCCGGTCGGCCCGTCAACCCGTCCAGTGGCCCGCCGCGTCGCCCGCCCGCAGCCGGAACCAGTAGAAGCCGTGGCCCGCGAGCGTCAGCAGATACGGGAGTTCGCCGATGGCGGGGAACCGGACGCCGCCGATCAGTTCGACCGGGTGGCGGCCGCTGAAGGCCTGTAGATCGAGCTCGGTGGGCTGGGCGAAGCGCGAGAAGTTGTGCACGCACAGCACGAGGTCGTCGCCGCCGTCCTCCGTCGGCGGGGCCTCGCGCAGAAAGGCGAGGACGGCCGGGTTGGAGGAGGACAGCTCGGTGAAGGAACCAAGCCCGAAGGCCGGGTTCTGCTTACGGATCTCGATCATCCGCCGGGTCCAGTGGAGCAGCGAGGACGGGCTGCTCATGGCCGCTTCGACGTTGGTGACCTGGTAGCCGTAGACCGGGTCCATGATCGTGGGCAGGAACAGCCGCCCGGGGTCGCAGGAGGAGAAGCCCGCGTTGCGGTCGGGGGTCCACTGCATGGGGGTGCGTACGGCGTCGCGGTCGCCGAGCCAGATGTTGTCGCCCATGCCGATCTCGTCGCCGTAGTAGAGGATCGGCGAGCCGGGCAGGGACAGCAGCAGCGCGGTGAACAGCTCGATCTGGTTGCGGTCGTTGTCCAGCAGGGGCGCCAGTCGTCTGCGGATGCCGATGTTGGCGCGCATTCTGGGATCCTTGGCGTACTCCGCGTACATGTAGTCGCGCTCTTCGTCGGTGACCATCTCCAGCGTCAGCTCATCGTGATTGCGCAGGAAGATGCCCCACTGGCAGCCGGAGGGGATGGCGGGGGTCTTGGCGAGGATTTCCGAGACCGGGTAGCGGGATTCGCGCCGTACGGCCATGAAGATGCGCGGCATGACCGGGAAGTGGAAGGCCATGTGGCATTCGTCGCCGCCCTTGGTGAAGTCGCCGAAGTAGTCGACGACGTCCTCCGGCCACTGGTTGGCCTCGGCGAGCAGCACGGTGTCCGGGTAGTGTCGGTCGATCTCGGCGCGGACCCGCCTCAGCATGTCGTGGGTGCGGGGCAGGTTCTCGCAGTCCGTGCCCTCCTCCGCGTACAGATACGGTACGGCGTCCAGCCGGAAACCGTCGATGCCCAGGTCCAGCCAGAAGCGCAGGGCGGCCAGTACCTCCTCCTGGACGGCGGGGTTCTCGAAGTTGAGGTCCGGCTGGTGCGAGAAGAAGCGGTGCCAGTAGTACTGCTTGCGTACCGGGTCAAAGGTCCAGTTGGACGTCTCGGTGTCGATGAAGATGATCCGGGCGTCCTGGAATTGCTTATCGTCGTCGGCCCACATGTAGTAGTCGCCGTACGGACCCTCCGGGTCGGTACGGGACTCCTGGAACCACGGGTGCTGATCGCTGGTGTGGTTCATGACAAAGTCGATGATCACCCGCATACCGCGCTGATGGGCGGCGTCCACGAACTCGACGAAGTCGGCGAGGTCCCCGAACTCCGGCAGTACGGCGGTGTAGTCGGACACGTCGTAGCCGCCGTCGCGCAGCGGGGAGGCGAAGAAGGGCGGCAGCCACAGGCAGTCCACGCCCAGCCACTGCAGATAGTCGAGTTTGGCGGTGAGTCCCTTGAGGTCGCCGACGCCGTCGCCGTTGCTGTCCTGGAAGGAGCGCACCAGCACCTCGTAGAAGACGGCGCGCTTGAACCAGTCGGGATCGCGGTCCTTGGCCGGAGTGTCCTCGAACTTATCCGGGACGGGCTCGTTGAAGATCATGATGTGGGTGACCCTCCGATCGGTGAGGACGGTCGCAGGGACAGCACATGCGCGGGAGCCATCGGGTGGCCCGGCTCCAGGCGCACATAGTTGTCCCTGCCCCAGTGATAGGTCTCGCCGGTGAGCTCGTCGCGCACCGGGGCGGACTCATGCCAGTCGAGGCCGAGTTCCGGCATGTTCAACGAGACCGTCGCCTCCTGGGTGTGGTGGGGGTCCAGGTTGACGACCGTGAGCACACACGAATCGCCCGTTCGCTTCGAGTAGGCGATGACAGAGTCGTTGTCGGCGTGGTGGAATCGCAGATTGCGCAGTTGCCGCAGCGCGGGGTGGCGGCGGCGCAGCCGGTTCAGACAGCTGAGCAGCGGTGTGATGGTACGTCCCGCGCGCTCGGCGGCCTCCCAGTCGCGCGGCCGCAGCTGGTACTTCTCGGAGTCCAGGTACTCCTCGCTGCCGGGCCGCAGCGGGGCGTTCTCGCACAGCTCGTAGCCCGCGTAGACGCCCCAGGTGGGGGACAGCGTGGCGGCCAGCACGGCCCGCGCCGCGAAGGCGGGGCGACCGCCGTCCTGGAGGTGGGCGTGCAGGATGTCCGGGGTGTTCACGAACAGGTTGGGCCGCATGTATCCGGCCGCGTCCCCGGAGAGCTCGGTGAGGTAGTCGGTCAGCTCCTGTTTGGTGTTCCGCCAGGTGAAGTACGTGTACGACTGCTGGAAGCCGATGGCGCCGAGGGTGTGCATCATGGCCGGCCGGGTGAAGGCCTCGGCGAGGAAGATGACATCGGGGTCGGTCCGGTTGATGTCGCCGATCACCTTCTCCCAGAAGACCACCGGCTTGGTGTGCGGATTGTCCACCCGGAAGATCCGCACCCCGTGGGACATCCAGAAGCGCAGCACCCGCTCGGTCTCCCGGACCAGCCCGGTGAAGTCGGTGTCGAACGCGATCGGGTAGATGTCCTGGTACTTCTTGGGCGGGTTCTCGGCGTACGCGATGGTGCCGTCGGCGCGCCGGTGGAACCACTCCGGGTGCCCCGCCACCCAGGGGTGGTCGGGCGAGCACTGCAGGGCGAAGTCGAGCGCGACCTCCATGCGCAGCTCGCGGGCGCGCTCCACGAAGTGGCCGAAGTCGTCGAGGGTGCCGAGGTCGGGGTGGATCGCGTCGTGGCCGCCGGCGGCGGAGCCGATCGCCCAGGGGGAGCCGACGTCGTACGGGCCCGCCGAGAGCGCGTTGTTGGGGCCTTTGCGGTACGAGGTGCCGATGGGGTGGATCGGCGGGAGGTAGACCACGTCGAACCCCGCGGCGGCGATGGCGGGCAGCCGCTCGGCGGCGGTGCGCAGCGTACCGCTCAGCGGCCGCCGGTCCTCGGCGACCCTGGCGCCCTCCGAGCGCGGGAACAGCTCGTACCAGGACCCGAACAGCGCGCGCTCCCGCTCGACCAGGAGAGGCATCGGGCGGGAGGCGGTGACCAGTTCGCGCAGCGGATGGCGGCCGAGGACGTCCGTCACATCGGGGGCGAGGGCGGCGGCGAGCCGGTCGGCGACCGGGCGCCGCTCGTCGCGCAGCCCGTCGACGGCCTGCAACACCGCCTCCCGGCCGTCGTTCTTGGGCACACCCGCCGCCGCTCTCTCATGCAGCCGCGCGCCCTCCTCCAGGACCAGATCGGTGTCGATCCCCGCGGGGATCTTGATGGTGGCGTGGTGCCGCCAGGTGGTGATCGGGTCGCTCCACGCCTCGATCGTGTACGACCAGCGGCCCTGTGCGCTCGGGGTGACCTCGGCGCCCCAGCGGTCGCTGCCCGGGGCGAGTTCGTGCATCGGTGTCCAGGGTCCCGAGCGGCCTGCCGGGTCGCGCAGGACCACATTGGCCCTGACCGCGTCGTGGCCCTCCCGGAACACGGTGGCGCTCACTTCGAAACTCTCGCCCACCACCGCCTTCGCGGGGCGACGGCCGCAGTCGATGAGCGGGCGGATGTCCAGGACGGGGATGCGACCGATCATAGGATCACCTGACGGCGTTGCGGGCGTATATTCTTTGGTGGCTTTTGTCCTTTGTATCGGTTGTGCCGCCTTGCGGCGGGTTGCGGGCATGACAGCTCCTGTCCGCGTTCACTCTGGTGGGCGGATGGGGTCGGCCATGGGGGGCGTGTTCGGAAAGCCTTCCCCCGCGGCGCGGGGGGACAATCCGGGTTCCCGTTAACTTCCCGTGCGTAACGCGCCCGGCCCCGTACGGTCCGTGAAACACGAACCGTACGGGGCCGATGGTTTGCCTTCGTCAGTTGTCCACTTGTAACAGGCGGTTCGGTGAACCCGTCCCCGCGTTCCGCACCTTGCCCTTGACTGCGTGGGCCGTGAGCGCCGCACTCACCTGGGCCGGGGTCGCCCGTGGATGGTCCGCGAGATACAGCGCGGCGGCACCGGCCGCGTGCGGGGCGGCCATCGAGGTGCCCGACATGACCTTCGACCCCGTGTCGCTCGTGTTCGACGCCGAGACGATCCGCTCCCCGGGCGCGAACAGGTCAACCGCCGGGCCCCAGTTGGAGAAGGCGGAGCGGCGGTCGTCCGGGCCCGTCGAGCCGACCGTGATGGCGCCCGCCACCCGGCCGGGGGAGTACGAGCCCGCCGAGCTGTTCTGATTGCCCGCCGCCACCGTGAAGGTGAGGCCGGACGCGATGCCGGACCGTACCGCCTCGTCCCACTCGGGGATGGGGGCGTCCTGCGTGGCGCCCAGGCTCAGATTGACCACGGCGGGCCTGTGGGCGTGTTTCATCACCCAGTCGAGACCGGCCAGCACCTGGGCGCTGGTGCCCTGGCCCGTATCGTCCAGCACCTTGACCGCGACGATGTCCGCCCGCTTCGCCACCCCGTACGCCGATCCGGCTGCGGTGGCCGCGATATGCGTGCCATGGCCGTTGCCGTCCTCGGCGACCGCGTCGTTGTTCACGAAGTCCCAGCCCGAGCGGGCCCGGCCGGCGAAGTCCCGGTGTGTGGTGCGCACACCGGTGTCCAGGATGTAGATCGTCGTGCCCCGGCCGGCGCTGCGCGGTGAGGTGTACGACGCGTCGAGCGTGCGGTCCGGCTGATCGATCCGGTCCAGGCCCCATGACCGGGGGTGCTGCTGGCTGTTCTGTTGCCGGGTGCGCAGTGAGACCCGGGTGTCCGGTGCGACTGAGGCGATCTGCGGGTCGGCCGCCAGCCGCTCGGCCTGTGTCTCGTTCGCGCGCACCGCGTAGCCGTTCAGCGCCGTGCTGTACGTACGGCTGATTCTCGCCCCGTAGCGCGCGGCCAGCTCCCGGCCCCCCTCGGAGTCCGCGCGGAGGCCCTGCGCCCCCTCCTTCAGCGTGACGATGTAGCTGCCGTCCGCCGTGGCCGCCGCGTCCGCTCTGGCGGTCGCGTCCCCCCTGGCGGCCGCGGCCGACGGCATCGCGGCCGTCAGGACCGCCGCGGCGATGCCCGCGACGACGGCCCAGGCCCGGCGCCGGCGGCCGGCGCTCGTATGCGGCATGGATCGATCCCCTCCCCGTCCCTCCCCAATGCGACGGCGTCAGCCTCTCGTGGGGAGGACGATCGGGACAAGACTGCCTTGGGTGGTTTAGGTGGTTAAATCGGCCAGATCGGTCAGGGGGTGGGAGCCGCCGGCGCCCCAGCCGCTGCCGCCGATGCCCCGGTCGCCGCCGCCGACGACGACGGTGACGTCACGCCCGACGCCAGCAGGCGCAGGGCCGCCTCCGACGAGGAGCCCGGCTCCGCGCCGTACATCATCAGGCACTGGCCCGAGGAGTCCGGCAGCCGCGTCATCTCGAAGGTCAGCTCCATCGGCCCGACCAGCGGGTGGTGGAAGGACTTGACGCCGAAGGCGCATTTGCGCACCGGGTGGCGCGACCACAGCGCCGCGAACTCCGCGCTTTTCATGGACAGCTCGCCGATCAGCTCCGCGAGCCGCCGGTCGTCGGGGTACTCGCCCGCCGCCAGCCGCAGCGCGGACACCGCGCGCGGCGCCTCGTCCTCCCAGTCGGGGTAGAGCTCGCGGGTGTGCGGGTCCAGGAAGAGCAGCCGCTGGGTGTTGGGGCGGTCCGCGGGGCGCCGCGGGCTGTCGGCGGCCAGATGTCCGGCGAGCAGCGCATGCCCCAGCGGGTTCCAGGCCAGTACGTCGAACCGGGCCGTCAGCACGAGCGCGGGCACCCCGGCCATGGCCTCGACCAGCAGCCGGGTGCTCGGCCGGGCGGTCTCGGTGCGCGGCGCCGGACGGCGCCCGGCCCGCGCCGGGCGGGCCAGATTGCGCAGATGCGCGTGTTCGTCGGGGCTCAGCCGCAGCGCCCGGGCGATCGCGTCGAGCACACCGTCCGACGCGCCCGTCGACTGGCCCTGCTCAAGACGCGTGTAGTACGCGACGCTCACCCCGGCCAGCTGCGCCAGCTCCTCGCGGCGCAGCCCCGGCACCCGGCGGCGGGTCCCGTACGAGACCAGCCCGACGTCCTCGGGCCGCAGACGGGCGCGGCGGGTGCGCAGAAAGTCCCCCAGCTCGGCAGGTGGTGTGTCTGTGTTCACGGGTCTCAGTGTGCGGCAACCGGGACCCGGCGTGCCTGCCCCTGTCGGGGTCAGGCACGCCGGGCCTGGGCCAGCGTTACTTGTAGGTGATGTCCGAGGTGGAGTACTTGCAGTACGTGCCGTCGGGGCCGCTGCCGTTCTTCGACGGCTCGGCGCCCGTGTTGTTCCCGATGTACTTCTGGCACGGGACGATCTTCTTGCTGCTGTCGCCGACGATGGTGATCGAGCGCAGCGTGAGGGAGTCACCGTAGTTGGTGTTGATCCCGCCGCCGACCTTGCCGGGCGCGGTGAGCTCCGTGTTGCTCACGTTGATGGTGCGCTTGTACTGCGTCGAGCAGTTGCCGCAGGAGCGGACGAAGGTTCCGAAGTCCTGGCCGGCGAAGTTGGAGATGTTCAGCGTGCCGCCGCCGTTGAACTGGAAGATCTTGTCCGCGGCCTTGCGCGCGCCGCCGCCGATGACGTTGAACGTCTTGCCGCTGCCCCGGAAGGTGGCGGCGTCCTCGCCGACGTCCTCCCACCACACGTTCTGCAGGGTGCAGCTGCCCTCACAGTGGACGCCGTCCGCGGCCGGGGCGCCGAGGATGACGTTCTTGAGGGTGGCCCCGTCGGAGAGCTTGAAGAGCGGGTCCTGGTCCTCGTTCTGGCCACCGGAGCCCAGGTCGCCGGAGCCGTAGTAGCGCTTCATCCCGCCGTCCATGGACCCGCTGACCGGGATGGTCTTGGTGACCGCCTGGGGGGTGCCGCTGGGCGTGGGCCAGGTGGCGGCGGAGGCGGCGGGAAGGGTCAGACCGGTGGTGACGGCGCCCGTGGTGAGGGCGACGGCGCCCAGGAGGCCGGCCATCGCCCGCTTCCTGCTCAGATGCTTGGTGCGCGGTGCCGGTACTGCCATGTCACTCTCCTCGTTTCCGATGATCCGTGGGGGGTGCGGATGGAGCTGACTGGTGCTGGTCGTGCCGGTGGTGCGGTGGAGCTGTGCGGGGGACGGTCGTTCAGGGGGTGGCGATCTTCGGCCGCGGCGGGGTCGCCATCTTGTTGCCGATGAAGAAGCTGGGGTGCGGCGGCTGGTTGTACGCGGTGTTCTGCCAGGCCAGGGCCTCCCGGTACTGGCGGTCGTGCAGCAGCGTGGTGATCTTCCGGTCGGTCTCGTACGGCGTGGAGTAGATCCGCAGCGCCTTGTTGTCCGAGGTCGGCCAGATCACCTCCTCGCGCCAGTCGCCGAGGATGTCGCCGGACAGCGACGGAGTGGCCTTGGTGCCGTTGTTGGAGTGCACCCCGGAGCCGGTCAGCAGCCGGGTGTCGGCGGAGGTGCCGTACTTGTCGATATGCGTGCCGTCCAGCAGCTCGCGCACCGGGTCGCCGTCCCACCACGACAGGAAGTTGATCGACGACGGCTTACGGCCCTTGGCGCCGCCGCCCTCGTCGCGGATCTGGTCGTCCTTCGCGGACCACATCTCGGCGCCGTCGTTGCCCGCCCAGATGTCGCCCGCCACGCCGCGCCCGTTGTCGCCGTTGGCCCCGGTGGACCACAGCACCTGGCCGGTCCTGGCGTCCGCGAAGTACGAGGACGGCTTGGAGGAGTCCTCGTCGACCTTGAAGTACTCCAGGCCCGGCCGGGACGGGTCGAGGTCGCCGAGGTGGGCCGCGTCGCCGTGGCCGTTCTTGTTGGTCCACAGGGCGTTGCCGTTGTCGTCCACGGCCATCGAGCCGTAGACGATCTCGTCCCTGCCGTCGGAGTCCACATCGCCGATCGCCAGGGCGTGGTTGCCCTGCCCGTCGTAGCCCTTGCCGGTGTTGGTGGAGCTGTTGGTGTCGAACGTCCACTTGCGGGTGAGCTGTCCGCCGCTGTAGTTCCAGGCGCTGATGACCGTACGGGTGTAGTAGCCGCGCGCCTCGATCAGCGAGGGCTTCGAACCGTCCAGATAGGCCGTGCCGGCCAGGAAGCGGTCCACGCGGTTGCCGTACGAGTCGCCCCACGAGGACACCGTGCCGCGCGGCGGGACGTAGTCGACGGTGGAGGCCGCCGCGCCCGTCTGCCCGTTGAACATGGTCAGGAACTCGGGGCCGTCCAGCACATAGCCGCTGGAGTTGCGGTGGTCGGCGGAGGCGCTGCCGATGGTCCTGCCGGTGCCGTCGACCGTGCCGTCCGCGGTCTTCATCGCGACCTCGGCCTTGCCGTCGCCGTCGTAGTCGTACACCTGGAACTGGGTGTAGTGCGCGCCGGAGCGGATGTTGCGGCCCAGGTCGATCCGCCACAGCCGCTGCCCCTGGAGCGTGTAGCCGTCGACGATGGTGTTGCCGGTGACGCCGGACTGCGAGTTGTCCTTGGCGTTCGTCGGCTGCCACTTGAGGACGATGTCGAGGTCGCCGTCGCCGTCCAGATCGCCCACCGAGGCGTCATTGGCCTCGTAGGTGTAGTCCGAGCCGCCGGACGGGGGCGAGATCGGCACGTCGTAGTAGCCGGAGCGGAACTGCACGGCGCTCGGCGAGGCGGGCTGCTCCGTACCGCCCACGATCGCGCGGACGGTGTAGTCGGCGCTGTTGGGGGCGTCCTTGTGGAGGTAGTTGGTGGTGGTGATGGGGGTGGAGTTGACCTTGACGCTGCCCCGGTAGAGGTTGAACGTGACATCGTCCGGGTCGGTGGCCAGCCAGCGCCAGCTGACCAGGTTGTCGTTGCCGGTGTGCACGCTGACCAGCCCGCGGTCCAGCTTCTCCAACTGGGCGGCCTGGACGGCGGCCTTGGGGGTGCCGTTCTCCACGGGGCCGGCGGGGGCGGCGTGCGACAGGGCGGCCGGTCCGGTGGTCAGCAGCGCCCCGACGGCGGCCAGGGCGAGCGCGACGCGTCTGGCCCGTCTTGTCCGGGGGCGGGCGGAGGGGGCGGGCGAACCGTGCGGGGGTGCCACGGGACCTCCTGGGGGTGGGGGTGGCGGTGGGGGAGAGCGGGGGGTGGGTGTGGGGGGGTGTCGGGGTGTGGTCGCCGCTCTGGCCGGAAAGGTTGCCGCCCCTTTCCGTGGAATTCCCGCGCCGGATTCCTGGACGCAGGGCGCGGCGGGGGCAAGCGCTCTCACTGCCGCCCTCTTCCGCCGGCCGCTGCCCCTCCGCCCCTACTGCCGACTGGTGACCACGTCTTTGGCGACCAGCCGCCCGTCCGAGAAGCACAGCCGATACGCGGACCGCCCGTCGTACCGGCGCACCCCGTAGTAAGCGCAGTCCCAGCCGTGGGGCGGTGCGGCGATGCCGTCCGGGGGCCCGTCCATCGTGTACGGGGGCATCCGCGACTCGACGTCGGCACGCGGCTCGCCGATCTCCAGCCGGTCGTAGGTGCGCCGGTCCAGCACCGAGTGGTACTGCGTATAGAAGGAGAACCCGCCCCACAGGACCGCCAGTCCGGCGGTCACGGCCAGCGGCACCGTGATCGACTGCACCAGCCTGCGCCGCACCCGCTCCCGGGCGCGGGCCAGCTCCCGCGCCGACGTGGACGCCGGGGCCGCCGCCCCCTCGGCGACGAGCGCGACCCCGGCCGTGAGCGGCAGCCGCGCCGACACCGCGAAGCCGCCGTCGGGCGAGGGCTCGTGGGCCAGCACCCCGCCGGCCAGCCGTACGCGCTCGTCCAGGCCCACCAGACCGTTGCCGCCCGAGGCCAGATCCGGCGGGGAACCGTCCGCCGGGCGCGGCCCGTTGACGACGGACACCGCGATCTCGCCCGCCGCCGGGTCCCGGACCAGCTGGACGCGGACCGCCGCGCCCGGGGCGTGCTTGGCGGCGTTGGTCAGCGCCTCCTGGACGACGCGGTAGACGGCCCGGTCAGCCATGGGCGGCAGACCAGGCCCCTTCGCGCCGTCTGCGCCGACCGCGCCGTCTGCGCCGACCGCGCCGTCTGGGTCGGCCGCGCCGTCGCTGTGCCGTCCGTCCTGTGGCCCGCCTTCCGCCCCGTACTCCAGCTCGACGGCCAGCCCGGAGGACCGCGCGCGCTCCACCAGCGCGCCGACGTCCTCGTCGGCGGGGGCCGTCGGGGCGGGGTCGTCGGCGGTCCGCAGCACACCGATGATGTCCCGCAGCTGGCTGGTGGCCGTCGAGGCCGCCTCGCGCAGCTCGGCGGCCGCCGCCCGGTGGCGGTCGCTCAGCTCCGGGTCGATCTGGAGAGCGGCGGCGCGCAGCGCGATCAGGGCCAGGTCGTGGCCGAGCGAGTCATGCATGTCCCCGGCGATCCGGGACCGCTCGCGCAGCCGCGCCTGATCGGCGACGGCCCGCTGCTCCCGCTCCATCCGGTCGGCCAGCTCCCAGCCGGCGTGGACCAGATGGTCGTACTGGTGGCGGTAGCGGCCGAGCAGCCACGGCACCACGACGTTGAGCAGCAGCGTGGTCAGCGCGGTGAACCAGGTCCAGACCCCGGCGTCCGTCACCCAGGTGAGCAGCGCGCCCGCCACCGTGAAGGCCGCGAAGAACCACAGCGCGGGCCGCGCGCCCGCCGTCCACCGCCCGGCCAGATAGCCCCACAGCGCCAGCGCAGCCCAGTACGAGGAGGTGTACAGCTCCAGGTTGAGGGCCAGGCTCAGCCCCACCGCGACCGCCAGCCCCACCAGCGGCCGCGTACGCCCCACCGCGGCCGCGCCCGCCAGCAGCGGAAACCCGGCCAGCAGCACCCACAGCTCGCGCCCGCTCGCCGATGTGGCCTTCAGCAGCACGGGCGCGCAGGCCGTCAGCCACAGGAGCAGGGCCGTCCGCGCGGCGCCACCGTGTCGTATCCACCGGATCATGCGAGCCAGCATCCCCCGCGGCGGGGCTACCGCGCCCCTGACGAAAGTATGAGCTACGCGGGCGTGCTGCCCGCCTGTCCTGTGACCCCTTTGACGATGGTGATGTACGTATCGACCTGCTGACGGTCGTAGCCCTGGCGCACGAGCATGAACTCCGGCCGAGGCTCACCGTGTCCGTGCCGCAGGTTGTGCACGTAGGTGTCGACCTGCTCACGGTCGTATCCTCGCCGCATCAAGTCGAACTGCGGCTGCGGCAGCGCGCGCTCCAGGACTTCCGCGGGGCCGGTGAGCTGGGCGAGCAGCTCGCGGACGTTGGTCAGCTGGGCGTTGATGCTCTCGCGGCGGTTGGTGAGCGCCGCCAGCTCGCGCTCGGACGCGTCGCGGATGTGGTCGGCCTTGGCGTTCACGTCGGCGATGATGTCCTCGGCCTGCCGCTGCGCGGTCTCCACCGTCCGGCGGGCGCGGCGCTCGGCGTCCTTGCGCAGCCTCTCGGACTCCAGGTGCAGCTCCTCCGCCCGTTGCTCGATCTCCGCCAGCCGCTGCTCGGCCTTGGTCTGACGGGCGACCAGGTCGCGCTCGGCCTCCTTGCGGCGCTTGGCGAGGTCGGTCTCGAAGTCGGTGGCGTCCTGGGCGGCCTTGGCGCGGGCTTGTGCGAAGAGCGCGCCGGCGTCCTCGCGCTTCTGCCGGGCGTCCCGCTCGGCCTGGGTGCGCAGCGAGGCCAGCTCGCTCTCCACCGTGGCTTGGCGGGCGACCAGGTTGCGTTCGGTCTGCTCGCGGCGCTTGGCGAGGCTGGTTTCGAAGTCGCGGGTGGCCTGGGCGGCCTTGACGCGGCTCTCCTCGGAGAGGGCGTCCGCCTCCTCGCGCTTCTGCTGGGCCTCCCGCTGCGCCGCCTCCCGTAGTGACGCCGCCTCCTTCTCGGCTCTCTCGACGATCAGCGCGCCCTCGGCGGCTTCTTTCTCCGCCCGCCGCCGGATCTCCCACGCCTTCTCCAGGATCCGCCCGGCCAGGGCGTCGCCCTGCCCCAGGTGAGCGCTGTCCAGGCGACCTTCGGCCGGCAGCTCGGCCGCGTGGTCGAGCAACATCCCGCCCAGCGCGTCGTACACGGCAGCCGCGTCGGCCGGGCGATCCTCGGGACGCTTGGCCAACAGGCTCAGGATGAGGTCGTTCAGCGCCTCGGGGATGTCGGGGGCGAGGGTGTTGGGCGCGGCCGGCGTGTTCTGGACCTGCTTGAGGAGTACGGCGAGGTCGTTGGTGCCGACGAAGGGCGCGCGCCCCGTGACCGCATGGTAGAGAAGGCAGCCGAGCGAGTAGAGGTCGCTGCGGTGGTCCACCTCGCGGTCGCCCTGGGCCTGTTCCGGGGACATGTACGGCGCGGAGCCGAGCGCGCGACCGGTGGCGGTGAGCTCGTTGACCCGCATCGTGTCACCCATGAACTTGGCGACGCCGAAGTCGAGAACCTTCACGGTGCCGTCGGGAGCCAGCAGGACATTGGCGGGCTTGATGTCCCGGTGGACCACATTGGCGCGGTGCGCGGCCTGCAGCCCCTGGGCGATCTGCCCGGCCCATCCGGCGGCAAGCGTCCAGTGCGGGACGGATTCCTTGAGCCGCCGGCGGAGCGAGACCCCGGAGACGAGCTCCATCACCAGGTAGAGGGTTTCGCGTCCGCCGATCGTCACCTCGCCCCAGTCGTGGACCGTGACGATGTTCCGGTGGGAGAGACGTCCTGCCAGCTGCACCTCACGCCGGAATCTGATCTGTGTTTCCACCTCGCCCATGGACGGCAGCGCTTGGACGAGCTTGACCGCCACCTCGCGCTGCATCCGTTCGTCCAGCGCGGACCAGACTTCGCCCATAGCGCCGGAGCCCACCCGGCTCACGATCCGGAACCGTCCGGCGAGCAGTGTGTCCTGCACCCGTGTCCTCCCCCGTCAACGGACCGCGGCCGTGGCGTGGCCCGTAACCCACTGTCATTATCCCTTCACACGCCGGTCAGACTCCGGCCGAGTTGCCCGAACTCCCGTAGGACCCGCCTGCCAGCCTCCGCAGCCGGCGGGCCTCGTCCTCGATCCGGTGCGCGACGCCCCCGGCCCCCGGGGTGTCGTCGAGGCCGGTTGCGCGCAGCTGGGCGGCGAGCGCGATGAAGTAGTGGGCGGCGGCGAGGACATGGTCCTCGGGGTCGACCGGCCTGCTGCCGTTCACGGGGTCGGCGTCGTTGCGGACCCGGCCGATCTGCTGGGTGATCTCGTCCTGGGCACCCTGCGTCAGCCCGACCGCGCGGCCGACCTGAGCGAGGATCGAGTCGCAGGAGCGCGCCAGCTCCCCCAGCAGCCGGTAGTCGCGGCTGACGACCGTCGCCCCCTGTATGCCGGGGCCGACGTTGCCCGATGCGATGCGGTCGCCGGCCACCACCGGCTCATAGCGGCGGAGGTCGATCGCGCTGGTGGCGCCCAGTGCCTCCCGGAAACACGGATGGACGTGGAACTCCGGCTCATGGGGCTGTACGGGAAGCTCACCGCCGCCCGCGAACACCACGTCGCTGCCACGTCGCACACCGAGGAAGCCCACTCCGTACAGGATGTCGATGACACCGGACAGCGTCAGCGCCTCGGCATACGCGGGGAACAGCCGGTGCAGCGTCTCCGCGGCCTGCTCGAAGCGGCTGCGGAGCGCGGTGCGTGTCACCACATACCCGGTGTTCTGGAACAGCGGGAAGAGCCGTTCGAGGAAGGGATGGGCGACCAGATACTCCAGGGCCAGGTCCTTCAGCTTCCAGGTGGAGAACTGCAGGCTCGCCTGAAGGACGTCGGCCTCGGTGATCCGGTCACGGCCGTGGGTCAGCCAGGCGGTCTCCTGGCAGAGATTGAGGAACTGGATGACGTCGCGAGGCCGCGGCAGACAGCGGCTGAACAGATACGCCGGGGTCTCCTCACCCCGTACGGTCTCCGGGAAGATCTCCCGCCACAGCCGGTCCGCCGAGATCCCGGCTCCGGCCGAGGCCCGTGCGCGGGCCAGGACGAGCTCCTTCAGGGCCTGGTCCACCCACGCGATCCGCAGCTCGTCTCCATGGAACTTGTCCCCTTCTCCGAACGACAGCGAGTCGTAGATGTCCGAGCGCAGGAACAGCAGGCAGCGCACCGCCCGCCCGTACAGCCCCGCGGCGTGCTTGGCCGCCAGCAGCAGCCCGATCACCATCGAATTGCTGTCCGGCTCCGCGGACCACACCTGCTCCAGCTGATCGACCAGGAGCAGCAGCGGCCCGTGCGCCCCCGAGCAGCCGAGGTCGGCGAACGCCTGCGCCACCCCCTGTTCGACGACCTCCAGCTGCCGTGCCGCCCGCGCCCCCTCCGACGGCGAGTGCGCCAGCTCCACCCCCGCCTTGAAGCCGAACGCCTCCAGCGACAGCGCCGTCTGCAACCCCCGGGCCCCCTGCGCCAGCCGGTCGCCCAACCGGTCGCCCAGCCGGTTGCCGGGCAGCTCGTCGTTCTGCTTCAGGAAGCGGTGGAGTGCCTTCACCGAGTCGGGCTTCCGCCCGTGTCCGTCCTTGGCGTGCCCCACCAGATGCCGCGCGGCATGGACGGCGAACACATACCGCCAGATCAGCGCCTTCGCCGAATCCGCGGGCAGCCCCTGCAGCTCGAACCGCCGGATCTCGTCCCCGGCCGCGTCGTCCGGCGTGATCAGAACTTTTCCGCCGTCGTGCACCCCGTCCACCATCAGATGCATACAGATGGCGCTCTTGCCACTGCCCTTGCGCCCGATGATCAGCATCTTCCGCCCGGACATCGCCGCCCGCGAGGCCGCCGTCGCCAGAAACCCGCCTCGCAGCAGCAGTCCTTCGGTCACATCCCGCTCTGCGTCCTCCCGCCCGAAGTGCAGGTTCGCCAGTACGGATTGCTCAGCCATCCCGTCCCCCAAGTTGGCGTGCTCCCTGGGTAGTTGTATCCCGCCGGCCGGGAAAACATCCCGCCCGTCGGCCCTCTGGGACCGGCCCGGGACTGCTTCGGTACCGGATTGATACGTCACGGTATGGCCGGAGAACAGCCGTTCGAGTCGGGAGCCCCCTGGCCCGGCCGCGGAAAAGTGCTACGAGAGTGGCCGGTGTCCGTGTTTGTATGTGCTCCATGGTGTCCACCGACCGTCTCCTCGCCTTCGCGGCCATGTCGTTCCTGCTGATCGTGATCCCCGGCCCCAGCGTGCTGTTCGTGATCGGCCGGGCCCTGGCCCAGGGCCGCCGGGCCGCGCTGACCACGGTGATGGGGAACACGGTCGGCGCGTATGTGCTCGTGGTGGCCGTGGCGCTGGGGGTCGGCACCATCGTGGAGCGCTCGGTCCTCGTCTTCACGGCGCTGAAGCTGGTGGGCGCCGCGTATCTGGTCTACCTGGGGGTCAAGGCGGTGCGGCAGCGGGGCTCGCTGCGGGCCGCGTTCAGCGGGGACGGCCCGGCCGAGCAGGGCGCCCTGCGCACGTTCTGGGAGGGGTTCGCGGTCGGTGTGGCCAACCCCAAGACCATCGTGTTCTTCGCCGCCGTACTGCCCCAGTTCGTCGACCGCGAGCAGGGGCATGTCGCGCTTCAGATGCTGCTGCTCGGCCTCGTCTTCAACATCATCGCCATCACCTTCGACAGCATCTGGGGCCTCGTCGCCGCCACCGCACGCGGGTGGTTCGCCCGCTCACCGCAGCGGCTGGCCATGGTGGGCGGGGTCGGCGGGCTCGCCATGATCGGTCTCGGCGTCACCGTCGCCGCGACCGGCCGCAAGGAGTAATTCCCGGACCGAAGGGTGAGGAAAAAGGTGCACTACCGCGAACTGGGCCGCAGTGAACTGACCGTGTCCGAGATCGGCTACGGCGCCTGGGGCATCGGGGAGTCCAACTGGGTGGGCGCCACCGAGGACGAATCCGTGCGCGCCCTGCACCGCGCCATCGACCTCGGCGTGAACTTCATCGACACCGCCCGGGGCTACGGCGAGAGCGAGCGGATCGTCGGCCAGGTCGTCCGCGAGCGGGCCGGAACCGGCGACGACGTGCTCGTCGCGACCAAAGTCCCCCCGAAGAACCGCGTCTGGCCGGCCCCCGACGGCCTGGACCCGGCCGAGACGTTCCCCGGCGCGCATATCCGCGAAAGCGTGGAGACCAGTCTGCGCGTCAGCGGCCTGGACCACTTCGACGTCCTCCAGTTCCATGTCTGGAGCGACGAGTGGGTCGGCCGCGGCGACTGGCTGGAGACGATCGCCGAGCTGAAGCGGGAGGGCAAGATCCGCCTGTTCGGCGTCTCCATCAACGACCACGAGCCCGACAACGCCCTCGCACTCGTCACGAGCGGCGCCGTCGACAGCGTGCAGGTCATCTACAACATCTTCGACCAGTCGCCCGCCGAAGCGCTGCTGCCGGCCTGTGCGGAGCACGGCGTCGGCGTCATCGTACGGGTGGCCCTCGACGAGGGCGGGCTCACCGGCCGTATCACCGCCGGCGCCACGTTCCCCGAGGGCGACTTCCGCAACCGCTACTTCCGCGGCGACCGCCCGGCCCAGGTCGAACAGCGGGTGTCCGCGATCGTCGCCGACCTCGGCATCACCCCCGACGAGATGGCCGAGACCGCGCTGCGGTTCGTGCTCAGCTCCCCGGCGGTGTCCACGGTCATCCCCGGTATGCGCACCGTACGCAACGTCGAACGCAACACGGCGTTGAGCGACGGGCGCCCGCTGACCGCCGACCGGCTGGCCGCCCTCGCCAACCACCGCTGGCAGCGCAACTTCTACAGCTGAGCCGTCCCCTTAGCCGCCGGCCTGGGCCAGTGCTTCGACGAGACGTTTGCGGACGGTGTCCAGCGCGGAGATCTTCTCCTCCACGTCGGCGAGCCTCCGGGCGATGACCCGCGCGCTCGCGGGACAGACGGGGCTGTCGGCGATGTCCTGACCGAGACAGGGCAGAAAGGCACGGATGTCATTGGCGGTGAGGCCGAGCGAGAGCAACAGCTTGATGTTGCCCACCTGCCCGACAGCCGTCTCGTCGTACTCCCGGTAGCCGTTCGGCGCTCGCTCGGGGTGGAGCAGACCCTGCTGTTCGTAATAGCGCAGTGCCCGAACAGTGGTGCCGACCTCGTTCGCCAGTTCTCCGATCAGCATCGTTCCATCATCATCCAGCCGCGCTCAGCCCGCCGTCGACACGAATGATCGTACCGGTGAGGTAAGCGGCCTCGGGGCGCGTCGCGTTCACGATCCACCAGGCGATCTCCTGGGGCTGAGCGATCCGCCCGAGCGGGATTCGGGCCCGAAGCTCCTTGCCCGCCGAGGCGATCTGCTCGTCCGAGAAACCGGCATGGCTCAGCACCGGTGTCGCCGTTATCCCGGGGGCCACGGAAAGAACGCGAATGCCGCGCGGCGCCAGCTCGACAGCCCATGTGTGGGTCAGAAAGTCCAGAGCCACCTTCGTGGCCCCGTAGATCGAGTTGTCGGCCCAGCCGTAGTGGGGCGGGTTGGACGTCACGTTGACGACGGCGCCACCGGCCTCCAGATGCGGCAGAGCATGCTGGGTGAGGAACACCGGGGCGAGCAGGTTCGTGGCGAGCTGTTCCCCGGCGACCTTCCGGTCGATCGCACCGAGCGGGGCCGGACGAGTGATCGCGGCATTGTTGACCAGAACATCGATGCGGCTGCGGCCGAACGCCTCCACCGCGGCGGCGACGATATCCGCGGGGGCGTCCGGCTCGGCGATGTCGGCCACGAACGTCCGGATGCGCGAGTGTTCTTCGGCCGTCTCGGCCAGGCTTTCGGCAGTCCTCCCGACGATGAGAACCTCGGCGCCCGAGGCGGCGAACTGCTGGGCCGCCGCACGACCGATCCCGGTGCCTCCTCCGGTGATGAGCACTGCCCGGCCGTGAAGGGTGTTTGTCTCGTCCATATTCGCGACGCTAAGCCTTGACCCCGGCGTCAGGGTCAAGGACGGGCGCGGCCGCGCGCCGGTTACCAGGGCTGACCTGTGGTGGGGTTCAGCCCTGCGTCGCGGCGGCGCTCCCGCTCGCGCCAGTTGGCGAACGACCCCTCGCTCGGCAGCGTCACGCTGATGGTCTCCTCCTGGAACCCGGCATCGCCGAGGAGCCGCCGAAGGAACTCGGCCATCCCGAAGGGGTGCACCTGGAAGGACGGACTGGTATGCCGCCCGCACACCAGCACCGGCCACCGGTCCGGGTCCTCGTCCGTGGTCAGCCAGCAGTAGATGTCCGCGCCCGAGGTGACACCCCACGCCACGATGGACTCGGGATCCACATCGAAGTCGAACCGGCAGCAGAATCACCACCTCCTCGCTGACCAGCCCCGCCCCGTACACCTCCATGAAGCGGACAGATCCCCTCGACCTCGCTCCAGTCGACCCGCTCGTCCACGCCGCCCGCCACCGGTATGAGCGGCGCAAGCGCCGCTACCGAGTCGTTTCCGCCCACTGGCCTGCTCCTTCTTCTCTCCGAGTAGCCCAAACCTACGCGAACCGTGCTCAGCGCCGGCAAGGGCGGCCATGGGCGGGGTGAGCCACACCAGCGGTAACCACCGCTGGCAGCCAACTTTCGCGGCTGATGCGGGCACATCGCCGCCTAGGGGACGAGGGCTTTCAGGCACAGTGTCTCGACCGCTTCGATCACGCTGCCGACGGTGCGTCCTGGCGGCGGGTCGAGCAGCGCTCCGTGGAGCTGCGCCTCCACCCCCTGTACCAGCAGGATCGCGGTGAGGCCCAGGTCGGGGCCGCCCACGCCCAGCCGATGCAGATGGAACTCGACCTCGGCCGCGATGCTCCGCTGCACTTCGCGAAGCCCGGCGGCCGTCTCGGCCGGGCGCGGGGCCAGGTCGTACATCAGCTGGTGCATCCGGGGGCGGGCCAGGTGAAGGCCGGCGAGCGCCCGTACCATCGCGCGAACACAGTCGGCGAGGGGCGGCTGGTCGCGGCGTAGTGCCTCGGTCACGTCCGCGAGTTCGGCCAGGGTGTGGTGTACGTGCTGCTCGCCGATGGCGTACAGCAGGGCGTCCTTGTTCGGGAAGTACTGGTAGAGGGAGCCGACGGACACGCCCGCGCGCTCGGCGATGCGGTTCGTGGTCGCCTTTGCGTATCCATCCCGTTCGAAAAGCTGAGCAGCGGCCTCCACGATGGCGTCATAGGTCTCCTGGGATCGCTCTTGACGTGGCCTTTTGCGGGGCGTGGAGGATGCGGTCACGGCTTGTCCAAGGCGAGTTGTCAGGTACTGAGTTTTGCTCACATCCTAGAGCGGTGTTCAGCTTCGACATCGCTCCCGCCGAGCTCTTCGAAGAGCGCGGCCGGCAGTTCACCGCCTGGGGCATTCCCGCCCGGACAGTCGCCCGGGCCCGCGACGCGATCACCGATATGTGGGGCATGGGCCCGCGCGGCTGGGTACCGGTCTGGGCGAGGCTCGCCGAGGAGGCGGAGCGAGCCGGGCAGTGGTCGCGCGCGGCGCAACTGTGGGGCGCTGCCCGCTTCCCGGCGCTCGCCACACCCGAGCGGCACGAGGCGTACGCGCGGCAGCGTGCCGCCTATGCGCGAGCGACCGCCGACAGCCGCCGTCTGCCGGTCCGCTTCGCGCGCGGGAACGCACAGCTCCCGGCGGAGGGCGGGGGTACGGCCCCGTACCCCGTACACCTCATGGCCCGCCACAGGTGGCGCCGCCCCGGCGTGCTGGTGCTCTCGGGCGGGGTCGACACCTGGAAGATCGAGCTGCACCGCATGGCCGCGGCCACGGCGCTGGCGACGGGGCTGCTGGTCGTCTCCGTCGACATGCCCGGCACCGGCGAGGCACCGGGCCCGCTGACCTGGGACAGCGACCGCCTGCTGTCCGCACTCGTCGACGAGATACGCAGGTGGCGCCCGGACGAGCCCGTGGCCTACCTGGGCCTGAGCTTCGGCGGACACTGGGCGGTCAAGCTGGCCGTGCGCGGCGTGGTCGATGCGGCGGTGAACATCGGCGGGCCGACCGGCGCCGCCGAGCCCGAGAACCCGATCGACGTGCTCGCCCTCCCGTACGGCATGCCGGGCATCCTGGGCAATGCCCTGGGCCTGGACCGGCTACCGGACGACCCCGCGGAGGTTGGCGACATCCTGGCCTCGTTTTCACTGCGCCGCCAGGGTCTGCTGGGCCCGACCGCACCCGGCGCGGCCGGCGGCGTACCGCTGCTGGCCGCGAACGGCGCATACGACCACTTCATTCCGCGCGGCGACACCTCACGGTTGGCCAACCGTCCGAACACCACGGTGTGGATCGTGCCCGGCGCCACTCACTGCGCGGCGGAGCACCTCCGCCCGCTGCTGGCGGCCAGCTGGACCTGGCTCCTGACCCGCCCCGCGTTCCGCGACCACCCACGGCCGCCGGTGAATTTGCGGTGAGTTTGGGACAGCGACACGCACCAGCGGTGCGCTGGATCGGGGCGCGGGAGCGCGACGGATGGGCGAGCACCGGCAGCCAGGACCGCCTCTCCACCCACCTGCTCTCAGAAAACCACTTGATGCGGTACTTGATACAGAGCAAGCATCTTTTTAAGAGCAGGCGGGTGGAGAGCCCCCGACTGGTGAGGGCCCACGGGGCAGGACGGCGACGATGCCTCGGCACCCCCTCCCCGTTCCCGCTGTTGGCCGCTGTGCGCCGAAGGCGCGAGACGATGCGCGCACGCGGCGTCCGGACCATGCCGTCCAGCGATCGCCGGCCCGTTCGTCGCACTCGCGCGCCCCCAGCCGAGCGCACCGCTGGGCTGACCGGCTCGCCACCGCGCGGCAGCAGCTGCGGCGGAGCGCAGCGGAGCCTGTCGTAAGCTCAGCCGCCCGCCGGGCCGAGGGACCGGGACACCGAGTCAGCCGCCCCCTTTCCTCCTCCTGCCGGCGTTTTGGACCCGGAGGGTCCGAGACGAAACCCGCGCTCGCGTGAGCCGAATGCCGCGAGACGGCGCATAGGCGCAGGCGAAGCGAAGCGCACCCCCACCCGCGAGGCCGACGACGAGTCAAGCCGCGTGCACCGTGCGCTGGACCGGTGGCCTGCCGTTCTGGACGGCGGCACGATCATGGAGATCCTCGGGATCGGCCCCGGTCCGGCGGTCGGGGAGGCAACCAGGCATCTCAAGGAGCTGGCTTTGGAACATGGCGCACTGACCCGCGAGGAGCCATGGCAGGGCCGCGTGACCTGATCAAGCGGGCTAGGGAAACGTCCTGTTGGCCCGGCGACCGACGCCCGCCGCCGGAAGAGGAAAAGACGGTGGGCTTGAGTCTCCTGTAAGGGGAGACGCGAAGGTAGGGGCATGGACGGCGGCGCGCTTTACTCGATCGGGCAGTTGGCCCGGCGGACCGGGCTCACGGTGAAGACCATTCGGTTCTACTCCGATCGCGGCATCGTCGCGCCGACGGATCGCAGCCCGGCCGGATACCGGCTGTACGGCATCGACGCCGTCGCCCGCCTGGAGCTGGTGCGGACCTTGCGTGAGCTGGGGCTGGATCTGGCGACGGCTCGGAAGGTCGTGGACCGGGAGCTGTCGCTGGCGGAGGTCGCGGCGGCGCATGCGGAGGCGCTGGCGGTGCAGATCCGGACGTTGCGGCTGCGGCGGGCGGTGTTGACGGCGGTGGCGGAGCGTGGGGCGAGCCCGGAGGAGATGGAGATCATGCATACATTGGCCAGGTTGTCCGAGGACGAGCGGCGGCGTCTGATCGGCGAATTTCTGGACGCCGTGTTCGGCGGTCTGGACGGGAATCCGGAATTCGCGGCGGCCAGGCGCTCGATGACGCCCGAGCTGCCCGAGAGCCCGGAGGCCGAGCAGGTACGGGCGTGGGTGGAGTTGGCGGAACTGGCGGGGGATCCGGGGTTCCGGGCCGGGGTGCGGCGGGTGGCCGTGGAGCATGTGGCGGAGAAGAATTCTGTGGGGCCGGGGCGGGACATTGTCGCGGTGGTGCGGGAGCGGGTCGGACCGGCTCTGGTGGCCGGGGTGGAGCCGGGGGCGCGGGAGGCCGAGCCGGTCGTGGCGGGGGTTGTGGCGCATTACGCGCGGGTCGTCGGTCAGTCGGACGGCGGCGCGCTGCGGCATCGGTTGCTGGCTCGGCTGGAGAACGCCCACGATCCTCGCCGGGAGCGGTACGTGGAACTGCTCGCGGTGATCAACGGCTGGCCGGCACCGGAGAGGCTGACGCCGGTGCTCGACTGGGCCATGGCGGCCCTGCGGGCCCGGATGCCCGATGCCGTCTGATCCCGGGCGCCCGGGTGGTCTCGCGCTACCGGGGTCATGAGCCGCCGCTCCTTCATCCACGGGACCTGGGCCGAGCCAAAGGAGGCAGCCGAGTGCTTCGGGCACCAGGCCCGTGCCCGCGCGGCGTCGGCGAGGGCTGTGGCGCTAGTCTTCTGTGCATGTCGGGGGCGGATCAGGCAGGGGTTCCACGGGTGTCCGTCGATGTGCCGGACGTCGTCGTGGTGGACGGTCGGGCGCAGTCCTACAGCGGCAATGTCCATGAAGAGCTCAAGCTCGTGCTCGTGACCGGCTCCGGCTTCACCGTACGCAGGCGCGGCACGACCTTCCGGGCCGCGCCTGGCCAATTGGTCGTTCTGCACCCGGACGACGCGCATTCCGGGGCGCCGGACGATCCCGGCTCGGCGCGCTGGCTCATCATGTGTGTGTCACCGTCCCTGATCGCCGAGGTCGCCGCGCCTGAGGCCGTGCGGTACGGGGATCCGGTGATCCGGGACGGCGGGCTGGCGGACCGCTTCCGGTCCGTACACGGCGCCCTCCACCAGCCTTCGGAACCACCCGGTTCGGCGCTGAGGCGGGAGACGGGGGTGCTGGAGTTCATCTCCGTGCTGGCGCGGCACTCGTACGGCGCCGAGGGCGGGAGGGACACGGGGCGGCGCGTGCCCGAGGTCGTGCGTGAGTACCTGCGGGCGAATCTGGCCCGCAACGTGACACTGGACGAGCTCAGTGTGGTGTCGGACCTGAGCAAGTACCGGCTCGCACGCGCCTGCACGGCGTGGTTCGGTCTGCCGCCGCACAAGCTGCATCTGCGTCTCCGGCTCGACCGGGCCAGGGAACTGCTCCGGCGTGGCACAGGGATCGCCGAGGTCGCGTACGAGACGGGATTCCACGATCAATCCCATCTGACCCGTGTGTTCGCCGGGGCCTACGGGGTGACACCCGCCAGGTACCAGTCGACGTATCGGGGTACGGAGTGGGCCGGCTGGGCCGTGCGCTGACCCGGGAGGGGCAAGAACGTGCAATACGGCGGGTGACCATGGCAGTTAGTTTCCTTCGCGACGCCAAATTGGCACGAGCGTGGGGATTGGTGATTGTGATGCGTTACCGACTTCTTGGCCGCACCGGGCTGCGGGTGTCCGAAGCGTTCCTGGGCACGATGACCTTCGGCGAGGAGTGGGGGTGGGGCGCCTCCGTCGAGGAGTGTCGCAAGATGTTCACCGCCTACACGGAGGCGGGCGGGAACGTGATCGACACCGCCAACCGGTACACCGAGGGCAGCAGTGAGCGGATCGTCGGGGAGCTGATCGGTTCCGACCGCGACCGCTTCGTGGTGTCCACGAAGTACACGCTGACGATGGACGGCACCGATCCCAACGCCGGCGGCAACCACCGCAAGAATCTGGTCCGTTCGGTGGAGGCCAGCCTGCGGCGGCTGGGCACCGAGTACATCGATCTGCTGTGGGTGCACATCTGGGACCCCAACACCCCGATCGAGGAGACGATGCGGGCTCTCGACGATCTCGTGCGGGCGGGCAAGGTGCTGTATGTCGGGATCTCCGACGCGCCCGCGTGGCTGGTCTCGCGCGCCAACACCATCGCCGAGTTCCGCGGGTGGGCGCCCTTCGCCGGACTGCAGCTGCCTTACAGCCTGGTCAAGCGCGACATCGAGCGGGAGCTGCTGCCGATGGCCTCGGCTCTGGAACTGTCGGTGGCCGCGTGGTCGCCGCTGGCCGCCGGCGTGCTGTCGGGCAAGTTCACCCGCTCCGGCGCCGATGGTCCCTCCCGGGTCGACCGCTCCGCCGTCTCCGAACGCGAGCTGACCATCGCACGTACGGTGGACGCCGTGGCCGACGAGCTCGGCGTGTCCTCCTCGCAGGTCGCCATCGCGTGGACACGAGCGCACCGACCCTGGATCCACCCCATCCTCGGCGCCCGCACCGTGGATCAGCTGACGGACAACCTCGCCGCGATCGACCTGGAACTGCCCGAAGAGGCGGTCAGCCGGCTGGACAAGGCCAGTGCGATCGAACTGGGCTTCCCCATGGAATTCATCCTGGACACCACGACCGACTTCGTCTACGGAACCAGCGGAAAGCAGGTTGACGGCCGACGCGCCGGATGAGCCGCGGTTGGGGTCCTTCTTCCACGGAGATTCGTCAGAAGGGCCCTACGCGTCCGATGCCGCGTCGTCGGCCGCATCCCGCCTGACCGCGGAGAGCTTGTCCGGGTTGGTGACGAGGTAGACGCTCGAGATCTGGTCGCCCTCCGGGGTCAGGTCCATGACCATCACGGCGTACGGGGCCTCGCCCGCGAAAATCACCGCCGAGGGGTCGCCGTTGACACTCCGGTACTGGATGTCCAGACCTTGAGCCGGGGGGCGGGAGGAGTAGCCGGTCAGCGTGCGGGCGACCTTCTCCCGGCCGTGGATCGGCCGCAGGGCCGACCGCGCCTTGCCTCCGCCGTCGGTCCACAAGGTCACCTCCGGTGCCAGGACCTCCATGAGAGCACCGAGGTCGCCGCCGAGCGCCGCGGAGACGAATCGTTCGGTCGCCTGGCGCTGGACGCGTGGGTGGGCCTGGTAGCGGGGGCGGCGGGCGTGCACGTGCTCCCGGGCGCGGTGCGCGAGCTGGCGGACGGCGGACGGGCTGCGGTCCAGAATGTCCGCGATCTCGGGGTGGGCGTAGCCGAAGACCTCGTGGAGGACGAACACCGCCCGTTCCAAGGGGGTCAGGGTCTCCAGGACCACCAGCAGCGCCATCGACACGGTTTCGGTGCGCAGTGTCCGGTCGGCCGTGTCGACGGTGTCCGCCGGGGGGTCGGTGGCGTTGTCGGTGACCAGGGGCTCGGGCAGCCACGGTCCGATGTAGGTCTCGCGTCGGCGATTGATGCCAGCCCGTCGGGCGAGCGCGTGGTTCACCGCTATCCGCACCAGATAGGCGCGCGGATTGTCGATCTCCGCCATCGGCGAGTGGCGGCTTCTGCCGGCCCAGGACAGCCAGGTCTCCTGGAGTACGTCCTCGGTGTCGGCGACGCTGCCGAGCATGTTGTAGACGACGGAGAACAGCAGTTCTCGGTAGCTGACGAACACCCGGGTCGCGGTGTCCGCCGGGCTCTGTGCCGGGCTGTCGGACATGTCATGCCTCCTGTGCGCGCTCCCTGCTGAGAGGCGCCGCGCTGCCCGGAGTGTGACATCCGCCCGGGGCAATGTGGCCCAGGTCATACCGGAGTCCGGATGTCACACTCGCCGCCGCCGGTGCCCTCTCGGGTGGCAAGAGCATTGTCCGTGAGAGGGAGAAACAGATGAAGCTCGTCATATTCGGGGCGAACGGACCGACTGGGCGGCAGGCCACCGAGCAGGCGATGGCCGAGGGCCACACGGTCACCGCCGTCACACGCCGGCCCGAGGCGTTCCCGCTGAGCGATCCGCGGCTGCGGGTGGTCGGTGCGGATGTGCTGGACCCCGTCGCGGTCGAGCGCGTCGTGGCCGGGCAGGACGCGGTGATCTCGACGCTCGGGGTTCCCTACGGCCGGAGCCCGGTCACGGTGTACTCCGAGGGCATGACCCACATCACCCGGGCGATGACGGAACACGGCGTCCGCCGTCTGGTCTGCGTGAGTTCGACGGTCCTCTTCGAGACGGCGGCGCCCGGCGAGGGTTTCTTCTTCCGGAAGGTGCTCGAGCCGTTCATCGTGCGCTTCGTCGGGCGCACCGTGTACGACGACATGCGGCGGATGGAGGAGGTCGTGAGCGAAAGCGGGCACGAGTGGACGGTCGTCCGCCCCGCGGGTCTCTTCGATACGAATGCTGTCAGCGACTACCAGGTGGCCACCTCACGCCTTCCCGGCCGGTTCACCTCGCGTGCCGATCTCGGAAACGCGCTGCTGCGCCAGGCGGTCGACGACCGCCATCTGCGCGCCTTCATCGATGTGCGCACCACGGAAGGTGTGCCGAGCCTTCTCGACGTCATCCGGAAGGAGGCGTTCGGCGGAGGGGAGAAGAAGACGAGGGGATGAGGGCCGGGCGGACGGTGTGCCCGCCCGGCCCCACCAGCTCAGGTCTCAGTGCGTCACCGCACGTCGATCAGCGCACGTTGATGCCGCCCCAGGCGTTGTTGACCGCCTTGTACTCCGCGCTGGTCCCGCCGTACAGGGCCTTCGCCGCCTTGAGCGTCGCGGTGCGCGCCTTGGCGTAGTTGGTGGTGGAGGTCATGTACGTGGTGAGCGCCTTGTACCAGATCTTCTCGGCCTTGGCGCGGCCGATGCCCGTGACGGTGCGGCCGTCCTTGGTCGGGCTGTTGTAGGTCACGCCGTTGATGACCTTGCGGCCGCTGCCCTCGGAGAGCAGGTAGAAGAAGTGGTTCGCGGGCCCGGAGGTGAAGTGCGGGTCGTCCTGGGCGATGCTGCTCGACCAGTAGTCGTAGGACATACCGTCCTTGCTGGGCTTGTCCATGTAGCGCAGCGGGGTGCCGTCCCCGTTGATGTCGATCTTCTCGCCCATGAGGTAGTCGCCGGGGTCCTTCGGGTTCTTGGCGTAGAACTCGACGGCCGTGCCGAAGATGTCGGAGGTGGCCTCGTTGAGGCCGCCCGCCTCGCCGCTGTACTCGAGCTTCGCGGTGGCGGCGGTCAGGCCGTGGCTCATCTCGTGGCCGGCGACGTCGAGCTGGGTGAGCGGCTTCTTGTCGCCTTCGCCGTCGCCGTACGTCATGCAGAAGCAGTCGTCGTCCCAGAAGGCGTTGACGTACTCGTTGCCGAAGTGGACGCGCGAGTAGGCGGCCTTGCCGTTGTTCTGGATGCCGTTGCGGCCCAGGACCTTCTTGTAGTAGTCCCAGGTCTTGGCCGCGCCGTAGTGGGCGTCGACGGCGGCGGTCTGCGCGATGGTCGGCTTGCCGTTGCCCCAGACGTCGTCGGCGTCCAGGAACTTCGACCCCTTGCCCTCTTCCTTGTGCTTGAGGTTGTAGGTCATATGGCCGCCGCGCGCGGTGTCCTTGAGCAGGTACTGGGTGCCGCTCTTGGTGGTGCCGAGGGTGACCTTGCCGTTGTGCTGGCCGGTGCCGGTGCCGTTCTGGACGGCCTGGAACTGGTACAGCTTCTTGCCGGTGTCGGCGTCCGTGATGACGTGCAGCTTGCTGGGCGTACCGTCGTCCTGGAAGCCGCCGACCACGGTCTCGTACGCGAGGACGGGCTTGCCACTGGCGGCCCAGATGACCTTCCGGGGGGTGGCGGAGGCGTCGGCCTTGTCGCCGGCCTCGGTCTTCGCCACCCCTACGGCGGTCCGCTCGGCAGCGGCCGGGGCAACGGCCGCCGTGGTGTCGGCCACCTTGATCTTGGCGTCGGTGGCCTTGGTGACCTCCTCGGTCTCGCCGTCGGCGGACTTGTGGACGATCAGATCGCCGCCGAGGACGGGCAGTCCGTCGTAGGTGCGCTCGTACCGGGTGTGGACCGTGCCGTCTGCGTCCTTGATGACGTCCCGTACGACCAGCTTCTCCTTGGCGCCGAGCCCGATGGACCGGGCGGTGCCCGCCGTGACGGCGTCGGCCTCGCGCAGCAGCTCGGCGCGGACGGACGGGGAGAGGGCGAGGGACTGGGCGCCCGCCGCGGAGGGCGGGGGCGGCGGGGTGGCCGCGCCCGCGATGCCGGCCGTGGCGCCGGCCGCGATGAGGGCTCCGGCGAGCGTCGCCGCCCCCGCGGCGACGACGGTACGGGAGCGCTTGAACGTGGTGGCGCGGGATATGCCGGAGGTGCGGGACGAGCCGGATCTGCCGGAGGTCGAGCCTTGCGTCACGTTGTCTCCTGTTGCTGTGGGGTGCCGGGTGCCGAAGGGGCTGCCCGGACGAACAAAGTGCGGAAACATGACGGTGCCCGGGAACGGGACCCGGGCACCGGCTATGTGGTGCACTTCATTTGATGCGTTTTTACGGCTTGACGTTCACTCCGGCCCACGCCGAATTCACGCCCTTGTACTCGGCGCTGTCCGCCCCGTACAGGTCGGTCGCGGCCTTCAGCGTCGCCTCGCGCGCGGCGTGGTAGTCGGTGGTCGAGGTCATGTACGTGGTGAGCGCCTTGTACCAGATCTTCTCGGCCTTGTCGCGGCCGATGCCCTCGACCTTGGAGCCGTCGGCGGTCGGGCTGTCGTACTCGACGCCGTTCACCTCCTTGGCGCCGCTGCCCTCGGACAGCAGGTAGAAGAAGTGGTTGGCGACGCCGGAGGAGTAGTGCACATCGACGTTGCCGACGCCGGAGTACCAGCTGTCCTTGGACGCGCCGTCCTTGCTGGGCTTGTCCATGTAGCGCAGCGGGGTGCCGTCGCCGTTGATGTCGATCTTCTCGCCGACCAGGTAGTCGCCCGGGTCACTGGCGTTCTTCGCGTTGAACTCGACGGCCGCGGCGAAGATGTCCGAGGTGCCCTCGTTGAGACCGCCGGACTCACCGCTGTAATTCAGGTTGGCGGTGGCCGACGTGACGCCGTGGGACATCTCGTGGGCCGCGACGTCGATCGAGGTGAGCGGGGCCTTGTCGCCCTGGCCGTCGCCGTACGTCATGCAGAAGCAGCTGTCGTCCCAGAAGGCGTTGACGTAGTCGTGGCCGTAGTGCACCCGGGAGTACGCGCCCTTGCCGTCGCCCGCGATGCCGTCGCGGCCGTGCACGCTCTTGTAGTAGTCCCAGGTCAGAGCCGCGCCGTAGTGGGCGTCGACGGCCGCGGTCTGCGCGTCGTCGGGCTTTCCGGTGCCCCACTTGTCATCGTCGTCCGTGAACGCTGAGCCCTCGCCGGACTCGCTGCCCTTGAGGTCGGTGGTCCGGTGGCCGCCGCGGTCGGCGTCGGTCAGGGTGTAGCCGCTGCCTTCCTTGGTGGTGCCGAGCTCCACCGAGCCGCTGTACTGGCTGGTGCCGCTGCCGGTCTCGATGCCCTGGTACTCGAAGAGCTTCGCGCCGGTGTTGGCGTCGGTGATGACGTGCAGCTGGTTGGGCGTGCCGTCCTTCTGTATGCCGCCGACGACGGTCTCGTACGCGAGGACGGGCTTGCCGGAGGCGGCCCAGATCACCTTGCGCGGGGCGCCGTCGGCCGCCGCCCGCCGGGCGTCGTCCGCCTGGGCGCGCTTCACCGCGGCCCGCTCGGCGGCGGCCGGGGCCACCTTGGCGGTTGTGGAGGGGACCGCGAGGGTGGCCTTGACGGCCTTGGTGACGCTCTTGATCTTGTTGTTCGCGGACTCGTGGACGATCAAGTCGCCGCCGAGGACGGGCAGTCCGTCGTAGGTGCGCTCGTAGCGGGTGTGGACGGTCCCGTCGGCATCCCGTACGACGTCCTTGACGACCAGCTTCTCCTTGGCGCCGAGGCCCAGCGCCTTGGCGGTGTCGGCCTTGGTGGCGCTGGCGTCGCGCAGCAGTTCCGCGCGGGCCGAGGCGGAGAGGACGGTGGGGCGTGCGTCCGCCTTGGTGTCGGTGTTCGTGGTGGCGGCGCCGGCCTGGCCCGTGGTGACGCCGGTGGCCAGCAGGGCCGCTGCCGCGACCGCGGCACCGGTGGCGGCCGCCGTGCGGCGCTTCCTGCGGGCAGGGGAAACGGACATGTTCGAGGTCTTGCTCACGCGAACTCCTCATTGCTGTGGGGGGTCAGGTCCGGGCGGCGGGGAAGTGCCGCCCGGACCTGAACAAGAGGTACGGTGCGATCGCGTTGGGCAGACTGTCACACAAGGCGCGTACATGTCACGAGCTTTGGGGCAGGTAGGCGGCAAAATGTTCGTTTAATGTTGATCAAACTTCGCTATTCGGAGCCGAGTTGTGCTCAGAGAGCGACAAAAGAGGCGCCGCCAGGGGGAGTCGGGTCACCCCTGGCGGCGCCTGCCGATGTCCGGATGGCTCAGCACCTCATCCGGATGTGCGCATCGTTCAGAACGTCAGCTTCCAGCTGTTGATGTAGCCGGTGTCCAGCGAGGCGACGTCCTGCACCTTCAACTTCCAGGTGCCGACGGCCACCTCGGACGAGGCGTCGACCGTGTAGGTGGTCTTCACGTCGTCCGCCGAGTCCGAGGAACTGGAGTTCTTCAGCCGGTACGCCGTACCGTCCGGCGCCACCAGGTCGATCACCAGGTCACCCCGCCAGGTGTGCACGATGTCCACGCCCACCTGAAGGTTGGACGGCGCGTTGCCGGCCCGGCTCACCGTGATCGAAGAGGTGACCGCGTCGCCCGCGTCCGGGATGGCGACGTCAGCGGTGTTCTCGAAGACGCTGCCGCCGGTGGTGTTCACGGTCCAGGTGAAGGAGGTGGTGGCCGACTTGCCGGTCGAGTCGGTCACGGTGACCGTCACGGTGCCGGAGCCGAGCGTGGTCGGGGTGCCGGAGACCACGCCGGTCGAGGAGTCGATCGACAGCCCGGCGGGCAGCCCGGTGGCGGCGTAGGTGAGCGCGCCCGGGTTGGAGCTGGTCGCCGCGATCTGCAGGCTGACGGCCTGGTCGACGATGCTGGTCTGGTCGCCGGGCGCGGTGATGGAGACGCCCTCGACGATCCGGGACCCGACGTTGACCGCGGCCCAGGTGTTGGCCACCGTGTTGTACTCGGGGCTGGCCTGGCCGAAGAGCTCGCTCGCCGCCCACAGCGTGGCGTCCCGCGCCCCCGCGTAGTTGGTGTTGGAGGTCATGCGCTGGGTCAGCGCCTTGAACCAGATCTTCTCGGCGTTGGCCCGCCCGATGCCGGGGACCGGCAGGTTGTCGTAGGTCGGGCTGTCGTAGCTGACGCCGTTGATCACCTTGGCGCCGCTGCCCTCGGAGAGCAGGTAGAAGAAGTGGTTGGCGACGCCGGAGGAGTAGTGCACATCGACGTTGCCGACGCCGGAGTACCAGCTGTCCTTGGACGCGCCGTCCTTGCTGGGCTTGTCCATGTAGCGCAGCGGGGTGCCGTCGCCGTTGATGTCGATCTTCTCGCCGACCAGGTAGTCGCCGGGGTCGTTCGCGTTGTTGGCGTTGAACTCGACGGCGGCGGCGAAGATGTCCGAGGTGCCCTCGTTGAGGCCGCCGGACTCACCGCTGTAGGTGAGGTTGGCGGTCGCGGCGGTGACGCCGTGGGACATCTCGTGGGCCGCCACGTCGATCGAGGTCAGCGGCTTGGCGTTGCCGGACCCGTCGCCGTACGTCATGCAGAAGCAGGAGTCCTGCCAGAACGCGTTGACGTAGCCGCTGCTGTAGTGGACCCGGGAGTACGCCCCGACGCCATCGCCCCGGATACCCGTGCGGCCGTGCACGTCCTTGTAGTAGTCCCAGGTCAGCGCGGCGCCGTAGGCCGCGTCCACACCGGCGGTCGCGGCGTCGCCGGTCGTCCCGTTGCCCCAGACGTCGTCGGCGTCGGTGAAGAGCGTGCCCGTCCCCGAGGTGCCCCGGTTGAGGTTGTACGTCTTGTGGCCGCCGCGCCCGCCGTCGGTCAGGTTGTACGAGCCCGAGCTGCCCGACGTACCGAGGGCGACCTGCCCGCTGTACTGGCTGTTGCCGGTGCCCTCCTTGACGCCCTGGAACTCGAAGAGTTTGGCGCCGGTGTTCGCGTCGGTGATGACGTGCAGCTCGTTCGGCGTGCCGTCCTCCTGGAGACCGCCGACGACCGTCTCGTACGCGAGCGTGGGCGTGCCCTTGGCCGCCCAGATCACCTTGCGCGGCGCCCGCTCGGCCTCCGTCTTGCGCGAACCCTGCGCGTTCGCCGCCTGCACCGCCGCCTTCTCGACCGTGGCGGGTGCGACGGCGGCGCTGGTGGAAGCGACCTTCACCTGCGCCTTGGTCGCCTTGGCGACCGACTTCACGGCGCCGCTCTTGGCCTCGTCGACGACCAAGTCGCCGCCGAGGACCGGCAGTCCGTCGTAGGTGCGCTCGTAGCGGGTGTGGACGGTGCCGTCGGCGTCCTTGGTGACGTCCTTGACGACCAGCTTCTCCTTGGCGCCGAGGCCGATTGTCCTGGCGGTGGCGGCCTTGGCGGCGTCGGCTTCCCGGATCAGCCCGGCGCGCTTGGCGGGGGAGAGGGCCACCGGCAGGGCGCCGGGGTCCGGCTTGGCGAAGACCGTGCCGGCGGCCGGGGCGGAGGTGTTCGGGGAGCCGTCCGGGCGGGCGGCGGCGGGGCCGGTCTGCATCCCGACGGCGAGCATGGCCGCCGCGGCGACCAGGGCGCCGCTCGCGACGGCGCGGCGGCGGGATGCCTGGGATGCCTGGGGTCTGTGGGGGCGTTGGGAGGTCGATCTCACACTGACTCCTTCTGCGCTGGCCGCGCGGTGGCGCGACCGGTTACGACCGGACGGCCGGGTGAGGCCGCCCGGGCATGACGGGGCAGAGCGCGTGGGGGGAAGGTGCGAAGGTGTGCATGCGGGTGCCGACGGTGTCGAAGCTCAGCCGCGAGCTGTGGGGGAGCTGTGCGCCGAACGAGGGAAGAGTGTCATCGGTGGACTAGTCCTGTCAGGAGCGCGACAAGAACTTGGCCGGAAAGCGTTCGTTGACAAACGGCCCGCGTTCGCATTTCGGATGGGGCGGGGTGGGGCCGGGGCCGTCCGTAGCATCGCTCCATGCCGACGCCTGTGAATCCCATCGACGAGCCGCCGCATTCGCTCGCCGACACCCGCGAGATGCTCGACGCCTATCTCGACTACTACCGGAGCGTCGTGCTCCATAAGCTCGACGGGCTCAGCGAGAGCGAGCTGCGCACCTCCCGACTGCCCTCCGGCTGGAGCCCGTTGGAACTGCTCCATCACCTCACCCACGTCGAACGGCGCTGGCTGCGCTGGGGGTTCCTGGGCGAGTCGATGGAGTCGCCCTGGGGCGACCGGGGCCCCGACGCTCGGCCGGATCCTCTTCCACCTGCTCCAGGAGTACGCCCGGCACGCCGGGCAGCTCGATATCGTACGGGAGCTGGCCGACGGCACGGTCGGGGAGTGAGCCGAGGGGCGCGCGTGGATCAGGCGGGGCTGTCGAACTGCGGGCGTTCGTCCAGCAGGGCGCTCAGGTCCGCGCCCGGGCTGAGCTCCGTAGGCGCCGCGCCGCGCTGGAACAGGACGGCCCCGGCCTCGATCCCGCCGAGCGTCAGCCGGTCCGCGTCCCGGCGCAGCCAGGTGCCCTCCCGCAGCCCCACCACCGGCACGTCGTTCTCCTCCAGGAACTGCTCAAGCCGCTCGGCCCGCGTCTCGCCCATGTGGCCCAGGTCCGGCCGCGGGTCCAGGTAGTGCGGGTTGATCTGGAACGGCAGCAGGCCCAGGGCCTCGAAGCTGGGCGGCTGGACGATCGGCATGTCGTTGGTGGTGCGCAGGGTGGGGCAGGCCATGTTGGTGCCCGCGCTCGATCCGATGTACGGCATACCGGCCGCCACCCGCTCGCGGATGGCCCGTACCAGGCCGTGCTCGTGCAGGGCCTTGAGCAGCCGGAAGCTGTTGCCGCCGCCCACGAACACCGCCTCGGCGCCGCCGATCAGCCCGGCCGGGTCGGCGGCGGTGTGCGCGCCGGTCACCTCGATCCCCAGGGGCTCGAGGGCCTTGGCCACCTGCGCGGTGTAGCCGTCCCGGTCGGCGAGGGCGTACGGCACGAAGACCAGCCGCCGTACGCCGTCGAGCAGCGCGCCGATCTCCTCCCGCGCGTGGTCCAGATAGCCGCGCCCGGGGGCGGTGGAGTTGGACAGCAGCAGCAACCGCATGATGGATGGCCCTTCCTGGGACGGTCAGAACAAAGACGGTCAGAACAAAGACGGTCAGAACGAATGTGATGTAGCCCGATGTAGCCGCTCAGCGCCCGTCGCGGCGCGGCTCGTGGCGCGGCGGGACATGGCGCGGATGGGCCGGCATCAGCAGCCTGCCCAGGTCCGCCGCGGCCTGCTGCAGCGGGCCGGTCAGTTCCTCCCGGCGGCCCCGCAACTCCTCGAGAGCCGCGGCCAGGGACAGCGTGCCCACCGGCCGCCGGCCGACGAGCACGGGAACCGCGAGCGCCGCGGTCTGCGGATCGTACTCGCCCTCGGAGTACGCGTAGCCGAGGCGCCGCACCTCGGCGAACCGCTCCTCCAGCCGCACCGGATCGGTCAGCGTGTTCTCGCTGAACCGCGCCATCGGGCGGCCGTACAGCAGAACGGCCCGATCGCCGGGCGGCAGCATACCGAAGTAGGCGCGGGAGGTGGCCCCGGCGTGGGCCGGGTAGAGCTCGCCCGCCAGGGCGTAGTACCGCAGCGGCCCGGTCGCCCCGTCCGCGGCGGCGACACAGCGCATATGGACACCGTCCGGCACCGCGAACAGCGCGCCGACCCCGACCGCCTCGGCGAGCGACTCCAGCGTGGGCCGCACCAGGCTGGCCATGCCGCCGCCACGCTCCCACACCCGTGACAGATGCCACACCGCCGGGCCCAGCCGGTAGCGGCGGGTGCGCTGGTCGGAGACCAGGAAGCCGCGGTACGCCAGCGCGGCCAGCAGCCGCTGCGCGACCGACTTGTCCAGGCCGAACTCCGCGGCGATCTCGGTGACGCCCCACTCCGGGCGCTCCCGGTCGAAGGACAGCAGGACATTGAGGACGCGATCCGCGGTCTGCAGCGGTGGCGTGCCGGTTACGGGTGACTGCTCGGGCATGACGGAAGAATAAACATTCCCGCATATCGAGAAAACATTGCGCTCGGCGGGACGGTCGGCTGAGTCTGGGGCGACCGGAATCCGGGCCTCCCCATCGCCGCTCGCCCGGACCGGCGGTCTGATCGCGCCACCCGCAACAGCCGCGTCACCCGCAACAGCCGCAACGCTGGCAACACCAGCAACACCGGCAACGCCCGTAACACGCGCAACACCCGCAACCTCGTTCGTCCTGAGAGGCACCCGTGCTCAAACACGTCCTTGAGATCATCGAACTCCTCGACCGCCCGCAGACCAGCGGGAAACTGCTCGCCGACCACCTGCGCGCCGTCCAGGCCGCCGCCGGTGCCGACCCGGCCACCGCGCCGCGGATCGAGGTGCGCACGGTCGAGGGCGACAAGGGCAGCACGGACTTCGTCACCGTCACCGTCCCCGGCCGCCGCGGCCGGCTCAGCGGTGGCGACGCGCCGACCCTCGGTATCCTCGGCCGGCTCGGCGGCGTCGGCGCCCGCCCGGAGCGGATCGGGCTGGTCTCCGACGCCGACGGGGCGGTCGCGGCGCTGTCCGCCGCCGCGAAGCTGCTGGACATGCACGCCCGCGGCGACGTCCTGGACGGCGATGTGACGCTCTCCACACATGTCTGCGGGTGGGCCCCCACCCAGCCGCACGACCCGGTGCCCTTCATGGACTCCCCGGTGGACACCCTGGTGTGCAACCGTGAGGAGATCTCCCCCGCGATGGACGCCGTCGTCTCCATCGACACCACCAAGGGAAACCGGCTGCTCAACCACCGCGGCCTCGCCCTGTCGCCGACGGTCCGCGAGGGCTGGATCCTGCGGGTCAGCGAGGACCTGGTGTCCATCCTGGAGACTGTCACCGGGGAGCCCGCGCATGTGCTGCCCATCACCACGCAGGACATCACCCCGTACGGCAACGGGGTCCACCACCTCAACTCCATCCTCCAGCCCGCCGTCGCCACCGAGGCCCCCGTCGTCGGCCTCGCCATCACCGCCGCGACCGCCGTGGCCGGTTGCGCCACCGGCGCCAGCCACGAAACCGACATCGCGGCCGCCGCCCGGTTCGCGATCGAGACCGCCAAGGAGTTCGGCCGCGGTGCCGCGCGCTTCCTCGACGACGAGGAGTTCGCGCGCCTGGTCGAGCTGTACGGCCCCATGACCCATCTGCAGGCGCCCGTCCCCGTGCAGTGATTCCCCGCGCCCAGGAGTCCCCATGAACCACCCGAACACCCAGACCGACTCGGAGGCCACCTCCACGCCGGTCGAAGCGCACCCCAGAGCATTCGAACCGGTCACGCTCGTCATCACCGTCCTGATGTCGGTCCTCGGGGCCCTGATCGGCATGGTGCTGATCACCTCGCTCGGCGTGTCCCCCAACACGGCCGTGATCGGCGCCCTGGTCGCCATGCTGATCGGCCGCATCCCGGTCGGTGTGCTGACCCGGATGCGCTCCCAGCACCGGCAGAACCTGGTGCAGTCGGCGATCTCCGGCTCCACCTTCGCCGCGGCCAACTCCCTGCTCACCCCGATCGCCGTGCCCTTCGCCCTGGGCCGTACCGACCTGGTGTGGCCCATGCTGGGCGGCGCCGTCATCGGGCTGGCCGTCGACAGCTGGGTGCTGTACCGGGTGTTCGACTCCAAGCTGCTGCCCGCCACCGGCTCCTGGCCCGCGGGCATCGCCGCGGCCGAGACCATCAAGGCCGGGGACACCGGCGGGCGCAAGGCCGCGGTACTCGGCGTGGGCGCGGTCGTCGGCCTGGTGGGCGCGCTCTTCAAGTTCCCCACCAGCGCCGCGGGCGTCGGCTTCCTCGGCAACATCTGGGCGCTCGCGATGTTCGGCGTCGGGCTGGCCGCCGGCCAGTACGCCCCGGACTTCGGCTTCGACCTCGGCGCCGAGCGGGTGCCGCACGGCCTGATGGTCGGCGCCGGTCTCGTCGCGCTGGTCCAGGCGCTGCTGCTGATGCGTACCCGCAAGGGGGGTGGCGACGACCCGGCGTCCCATGACGCCGCTGACGCCGACGACGAGCGTACGGTCCAGGCTCCGCAGCTGCGCCGCGGCCTGCTGGAAGGCATGGGGCTCTTCGTATGCGGCGCGATCGTGGTCGCCATCGCCGGCGGAGTGGTCGGCCGGCTGTCCGTCCCCGCCCTGGTCGGCTGGGTGGCGCTGGCCGGGATCGCCGCCATCGTGCATCAGCTCATCGTGGGCCTCGCGGCGATGCACTCCGGGTGGTTCCCGGCCTTCGCCGTCACACTGATCTTCCTGATCATCGGCCTGGTCCTGCACATCCCCACCGTGCCGCTCGCCCTGATGGTGGGCTACACCGCCTCCACCGGCCCCGCCTTCGCCGACCTCGGCTACGACTTCAAGGCCGGCTGGCTGCTGCGGCGGAACGCCGTGCCGTGGCAGCCCTTCGAGATCGAGGGGCGGCGCCAGCAGTACCTCGCCCAGCTCGTCGGTTTCGGCGTCGCGCTCGTCGTGGTCGCCATCGCCTGGAAGTCGTTCTTCTCGGACGGGCGGGTGCCGCCGGTGTCCGAGGTGTACGTGGCCACCATCAAGGGCGGCCTCGAACCCGGCACCATGACGACCATGCTGCTGTGGGCGATCCCCGGAGCGCTCATCCAGTTCCTCGGCGGACCGTCCCGGCAGATGGGTGTTCTGCTGGCCACCGGGTTGTTGGTGGCCACGCCCGACGCCGGGTGGATGGTGCTCGGTGCCCTGGCCATCCGCCAGGCGTACACCATGTGGCGCCGCCGCGGGCTGACCGACCCCGAGGCGCGCAAGGAGTCCGATGAGCAGTCGGAGAACGATCTGTCGCTCGTGGGCGCCGGGCTGGTCGCCGGGAGCTCGCTGAACGACGTGGGTCAGCTGACCAAGGCCCTGTGACCGCGATTACCGCGATGACAAACTCATGAAGGAGCCACCACCCGTGACCACCCCGGCCCTCGGCCTCGTCACCATCGGCCAGGCCCCGCGTTCCGATCTGCGGCCGGACGCCGAACCGCTGCTGCCGGGCGTGCGCCTGGTGGAACACGGCGCGCTCGACGGCGAACGGTTCGACGGCCCTGCCGAGCGGGAGACCCGTCGGCTGCTGGCCCCCGAGCCCGGTGAGGCGCCGCTGGTGACCCGGCTGCGCGACGGCGGCTCGGTGGTGCTCGGCCATACGGCGCTGATCCCGCGCATCGAGCGGGCCGTGGCCCGAGCGGAGCAGGACGGTGCCGTCGCGACGCTGCTGCTGTGCACCGGCCACTTTCCCGCCGTACGGGCGAACCGGCCGCTGCTGTTCGCCGAACCCCTGGCGCTGCACGCGGTCGCGGCCGCCGTCGGCCCCGACCCGGTCGGTATCGTCTGCCCGCACCCGGATCAGGCCGAGGACGCGGTCCGCCGATGGTCCGACGTACTGCCCGGCAGTGTTCTCGCCGCCTCCGCCAATCCGTACGCACCGCCGGAGCAGGCCCTGGACGAGGTGGCGGCCGCAGCGCGGACCCTCGCCCAGGGCGGCAGCTCCTGGATCGTCCTGGACTGCATCGGCTACACCGAGCGGATGCGGGAGGCCGCGGTCCGCGCCGTCGGCCGCCCGGTCCTCCTGGCCAGGGCCATCGCGATCCGCATGGCGGGGGAGGTGGTGGCCGCCTTCGGCCACTCCGCCCAGGCGCCCGGAGGTCGGCCCGGGAGCGACTCATGATCTCGCACATCGGCGTGATCCGCGTCCTCACCAGCGATGGCCCTGCCGTGGCGGCCCACGGCAGGGCCATCGAGGAGCGGTACGGCATTCCGGCCGTCTCCCGGTGCATCCCCGGGCAGCCGCACGGCATCCACGACGACGACTCAGAGCGCCGTGCCGAACCGAAGATCGTCGCGCTGGCCCGCGAGCTGGCCGCCGACGGGGCCGCGGCCCTGGTCATCAGCTGCGCCGCCGACCCGGCGCTGGAGCGCACCCGCGAGGCGGTCGACGTGCCGGTGATCGGCGCGGGTTCGGCGGCCGCCGCCGTGGCGCTGGGCCTCGGCAGCCGCGTCGGCGTGCTGGGCATCAGGGACCAGGCGCCACCTGCCGTGCGCGCGGTCCTCGGTGAGCGCTTCGCCGGGGAGGTGAGGCCGCGGGGAGTGCACCGTACGACGGACCTGCTGGCCCCCGAGGGCCCCGCGGCGGTGCTGGGGGCCGCCGCGGGGCTCGTCGAGGCGGGCGCGGACACCCTGCTGCTGGCCTGCACCGGACTGAACACGATCGGGATCCGCCCGCTGCTGGAGGACCGGCTCGGGGTACCGGTCGTGGACCCTGTGCTCGCCGCCGGGCTGATGGCCTCGTACGGGCGTCGCTAACTGTGCAAACGGACCAGGAGCGGGGCGGCCATGTGTCGGTGGTCCGAAGGCATCGAGACAAGGCTGAGGTCCGAGGGGATGGAGGACATCAGATAAGGGGTGGGCCGCTTGTGGTTGATCCGCTGGGCATCCCTCGGGCTCAGACCCGGGCAACAGACCAGGCAGCCGACCGCTTCGAGCAGTGGAAAGCGCAAAGGCTCCGGAATGTCGTCGAGGAGCTGGAGGGTGAGGAGAACGCCGGAATGGGCGGAACGGAGACGCCGCACCCCGTGCAGGCTCCCTGGAGTGATGGCTCGTGCGGCTGCGTCGAGCACGAGGAAGGCGAAAGCCGTCTGTTCCGTGCGCGTGGCCGCGTAGGTGTTGAACTGGGTCAGGATGAGGCGGGCTGTGATGTCGGAGGCCTCGGCGAGGCCGGAGGCGGGCAGGTCGATGCGGATGCGCTGAGGCTGTCGCAGGGCTGAGCCGAGGAGGAACGGCCGCGCATGGGTACGGGGAGCGAGCAGCGGCTCCAGTATGGCGACCCGATCGCGCAGCAATGCCCTGACCATTTCACCGGCGCCGGTTTCTCGGCCTCTCTGGTCGAGGACGCGCAGTTGTGCGTCCTGACTGGCGGCTTCCAGAGCATTGCGGAGCGAGTCGATGGCGTCCTGGCTCCCGTTGAGGAGTTCGTGGAGCTCTGACACTTGGGGGAAGCGGTGATGAGCTGCCTGGAATGGTCCGAGGAGTTCGGCGAGTGCGGTCGCGGCGCGTGGGACAGCGTGAGCCAGGGGGCCGGCGGTAATGGTGAGGTCGCCGACCAGCGCCTCGGCGAGGATGGTCGCCGCTTGTTGGGAGTCGTCGGTGCCCCCGTATAAATCGAAGTCGTGGAGTGACCGGGGGTCGCCCGGCCTGATGACGATGTCGAAGGCATCGTCCGGCACGGCGGGCTCCGTTCCCGTTCCCACAGCGATGACGGTGGCCGTTCGGGCGAGTGCCTGCAGACACAGCGCTTCGGTGACGGGGCGCACCAGTTGAGACGTCTTTCCCGAGCGGGAAGGCCCGATCGCCAGAACAGAGGTCCCCAGCTCGGCAGGGCTCAGGGCGAGACCGAAGCCACCGCGCGCGGGCGTGCCGCCCGGCTCCTGGACCGCGCTGCCGATCCGCACCTGCCCGGTCATCAGGTCGTGCGCCGCGGTCCGCCGTGGCAGATCTCGTGCGCCCGAAGGGTGCGTCCACGCGGCGGCGCCGAGCCGGAGGACGGTGTCGGTGAAATCTGCCAACCGTATCCGGCCGATTCGTACCATGCTCCACGCGCGGGCGATGCGCGCGAAATCCACATCGTTCATCGACCCGGAGCGGGCATCGGAGACCAGCCGGTCCGCAGCGGCATGCGCACCTGCCGCACGAAGTTCGGCCCATGAGGCGGGGCCACCGGGCGATGTGGCCTCCGGCTGATCCCATAGGCGCTTCGAGGCCGGCAACACATAGCGGCGCCACGCCTGGCGCCAGCCCCCGAGCCAGCCGAAGAACATGGCCACCAAACCCAGGAGCAGAACGTCGTAAAGATAAACGAGCCATATCAGCTCATTCACGTTTGAGAAGTCGTCCAGCGCGTAGCTCAAAGAGGCGTACCAGCCGGCTCCGAGATACCCGTTATGGATCAGGCTCCACACGAACCAGGTGCACACGACGCCCGTGAACGCGCGCACCACGAGCCACCCCCCAGGCGCTGAGGGCGTTTTGGCATTCCACCCGTACCGCCACACGCCTGAAGGGGCCGCTGGCCGGGGCGACTCCAGCCAGGAGACAAAGCGCTCCCCAGCCGTCTGCGCCGGGCGATCGGGCGGCTGAGGGACAGGTCGCGGTGGCTGAGGGACAGGCCGCGGTGGCCACCCCGACATCTGATCGTCTTGCTCGGTACCCATCTGCGCCCCCCATGGACCGAACGCCAGGACCTGACCGAACGGGCTGATGCGCCAAAACCACCATACGGGCCCAACTGCCCGCTGCCCCCGGCGTTGCCGCTCCTGGCGCCGCTGTCCCGGCGCTGCCGCTGGGGACGACGTCGGCCGAGCCCCGGATGCACACGGGTCCTGGCCCTCAGGCCGGATCGGCCGGTCGGCGACCCCGGCACCGAGCGGCGTCAGCCAGGGCCGTCAGCGTCCCCGTCCCTGGGGGAACTGCCCGAGGTGAACCGCACGATGGACGACCACCGCCAGGCCCCGGATGTCCTCAGTGAAGGCATCGACGCGGATCCGGCGTCCGCTGTGCAGCCGGATCTCGCACGTAGAGCCCATGCCGCGGGCGTCGGCGAGCGGCCGGCCGTCGCCGCCGGTGGTACTCACCTGCGCGACGTCCTCCCAGGGGATCACGGTGGCGGTGCCCGCCACCCGGTGGGTGAACCCCCGCTCGTGAATGTCGAAGCACTGCTCGCGGGTACGGAACGCCTGCACCAGGCGCCAGATCCCCAGCCCCCACCCCACCAGGCCGACCCCGAGCAGTAGCCCCGCCAGCCCCGGGGCCCCCTCCGTGGTGCCCACCGATGCGATCGCCACCGGCACCCCGAAGGCCATGCCCACAGCCCCGGCCATCAGCCAGATACCAGCCTGCCGCAGGCGTCGCCCGCCATCGGTACGGTGCTCCCGCACAAACCTCCCCAACTGCCTGGCCGCTTCCGTACGCCTCATCGGGGCCCTCCCGGGTCGTGGATGTCTCAAACCATGCCCCGCCACCGGGCGATTTACCCTAACCTCGCGCTTTCACGAGGCGGGCTGTCCGACTGGTGGTCAAGAAAGCACAAAATGCCTCTGACCAGCGAGAATGAGGATTGCTGAGGTCCTTGTTCCCGCCACCGTCGGAGGCACTTTCTAGACGAAGAAGCGTATCGGGCCCCACCCGCGTGTCCGCGTTGAGGGCGTTGAGGGCGGTGCGAGCCGACCGTCTTCGGCCCGGTCGCCTCCGACCCGACGGTCTCCCGCCTGATCGACGTTGGCCGTACGGTGCGGGGTCTCCGAGGGCTTTCCTGGCCGTGGGTGGGCAGTCGCATCACCTGGTTCAGGTGAGCATGCGCTGGCCGGTTGCGGTCTACAGGGCGATGACGTCGGCGGTTGTGACCGTGCTTCCGTGATGGCTGGCTGATGCGTCGTCGGGCTGTGCCCCATCCGCTCGATCCTTTGCCCAGCCGTGGCGGGCGGGCAGATTTTCCCGGTCAATCGTTCCTGGGCGGGTCCGCGTGGGGTGCGGGCTCGGGCAGGGGTTCGGTGTTGCGGCTGTTGAGGCCGTCGAGGGAGATGCGCAGGAGGCGGCGCCACTGGCCCGGTTGACTGTCGCCGGCGGTCAGGACGGTCTGGCTCAGAGAGGTGCTGAGCAGGACCAGATCAGCGGTCGTGAGGTCGAAGCGCACGAGGCCGGCGTTCAGACAGCGGGTGCGCAGCTCGTCCATGACGGAGTAGCAGTGCCGGGCGCATGCCTCGGTGGGGCCACCGGCGGCGGCGTAGCTCTCGACGAGGGCGCGGTTGCGGCCCTGCTTGGCGAGCATCTGCTCGAAGAAGCCGGTCAGCGCCTGCCAGGGGTCTTCGGTGGCGGCGGCCTGCCGATGGGCGTCGGTGAGCCAGGAGGAGAACTCCTGCCCCAGGACGGTGGCGAGCAGGTCGTCCTTGGCCGGGAAGTGGCGGTAGAGCGTGCCCATGCCGACGCCGCTGCGCCGGGCGATCTCACGGACGTCGACGGTGCCGCCCTGCTCGGCGAAGACGACGCCGGCCGCCTCGATGATCGCGGCACGGTTGCGCTCGGCGTCGGCGCGGCGGCCGCGCGGGGCGGGCTGCCCGGGTGTGGCGGTGGGTTGGTCGGCGAGGGTCACGGCATCCAGGGTACAGCGAGCTCCAGCATTGCGGAGCAAGTGCTCCGGTTGTGCTACGTTCAATAGGAGCATGTGCTCCGGTTGGAGTGGGAGAAGCCTCTGGCCTTCGCCTGCATGTTCCCGCCTGAGCCCGGCTCCCCTGCACAACCCCCCCCGGCGGACGGCACGGTCCGCGAGATTGAGGAGATCCCCCCATGGCAACACTTGGCTTCATCGGCAGCGGCAACATCGGCACGGCTGTGGCCCGGCTCGCGGTCGCGGCGGGCATCGACGTCGTCCTGTCCAACTCCCGCGGTCCCCAGACCCTGGCCGAGACGGTGGCGGGGCTCGGTGAGCGGGCCCGCGCCGCGACCCCCGAGGAGGCGGCCCGGGCGGGTGACTGGGTGGTGGTGAGCGTCCCGCTGGCCGCCTACCGGAAGCTTCCGGCCGCCGCGCTGGCGGGCAAGGTCGTGCTCGACACGAGCAACTACTACCCGATGCGCGACGGGCACGTCGAAGTCCTCGACTCCGGCAAGACCACCACCAGCGAACTCGTCCAGGAACACCTGGCCGGCGCGAAGCTCGTCAAGGCGTTCAACAACATCATGGACATTCACATCCCCGCACTCGCCCGCCCCGCAGGCGCCGCCGACCGCACCGCCCTGCCCATCGCCGGCAACGACTCGCAGGCCAAGGCCAGTGCCGCCGACCTGATCAGCCGACTGGGCTTCGACACCGTCGACGCCGGCCCCCTGGCCGAAAGCTGGCGCTTCGAACCGGAGACCGACCCCTACACGGCGCCGTACTTCACCGACCCCGACGCCACGAGGGCCTCCTGGGTAAAGCTCGCCGAAGCCATCCGCTCCGGCTCCCCGATGCAGATGCCCCCCTCCGACGACCCGGGCGTCCCGCTGCCCGCGGCGCGGCTGCGCACCCTGCTCACCGAAACCCCCCGCAAGCTCACCGCCGACCGCGTGCTCGCCTGACGCCCTGACGAGTTCCGGCCGGTCCCGCGCACCGGCTCCGCCTGGAGAGGTCCCGGGAGGTCAAACCAGACTCTCCCGCCACGCCTGATGCAGCGCCGCGAACCGGCCCTCGCCCGCGATCAGCCGCTCCGGCGAACCGTCCTCGACGATCCGGCCGTCCGCCATCACCAGCACCCGGTCGGCGATCTCCACCGTCGACAGGCGGTGCGCGATGACGACCGCGGTGCGGCCGCGCAGCACCGTGTGCATGGCGCGCTGCACCGCGCGCTCGCCCGGGATGTCGAGCGAGGAGGTCGCCTCGTCGAGGATCAGTACGGACGGGTCCGCGAGCAGCGCCCGGGCGAAGGCCACGAGCTGTCGCTGGCCCGCGGAGATCCGCCCGCCGCGCTTGCGCACATCCGTGTCGTAGCCGTCGGGCAGGGCGGCGATGAAGTCGTGCGCGCCGATGGCCTTGGCGGCGTGCTCGATTTCGGCGCGGGTGGCGTCGGGGCGGCCGATGGCGATGTTGTCGGCGACCGTGCCGGAGAAGAGGAACGCCTCCTGGGTGACCATCACCACGCCGCGGCGCAGCTCGGGCGTGGCCAGTTCGCGCAGGTCCACGCCGTCGAGCAGGACGCGGCCGTCGGTGGGGTCGTAGAAGCGGGCGAGCAGTTTGGCGAGGGTGGACTTGCCCGCGCCGGTCGCGCCCACGACGGCCACGGTCTGCCCGGCCGGCAGCGTGAGGTCGAAGCGGGGCAGCACCTCGCCGCCCGTACGGTAGGCGAAGCGCACGCCGTCGAAGACCACTTCGCGGCCGGGCAGTTCGGAGGAGCGGGACGGCAGCGGCTTGGGGTCGGCGGGCTCGGCCACCGAGGGGCGCTGGGTGAGCAGACCGGCGATCTTCTCCAGCGACGCGGCGGCGGACTGGTACGAGTTCAGGAACATCCCCAGGCGGTCGATGGGGTCGAAGAGCCTGCGCAGATACAGCGCGGCCGCGGCCAGCACGCCCAGCGCCAGGTCTCCGGAGGCCACCCGGTAGGCGCCCCACAGGACGATCGCGGCCACCGCCGCGTTGGCCACCAGCCGGGAGCCGACCACATAGCGGGCCATCTCCAGGATCGCGTCCCCGTTCACCCGCTCATGGCGGTGGTTGAGCGCGTGGAAGTCCGCGTCGTTGACCCGCTCGCGGCGGAACGCCTGCACCGGCCGGATGCCGTTCATGGTCTCGGTGAACTTGACGATGACCGCGGCGATGGCTGTGGACCGCTTGCGGTAGACGAGCATCGAGCGCCGCTGGAAGCGACGGACCAGCAGATACAGCGGCCAGAAGGAGAGCACCGCCGCACCGCCCAGGCCCCAGTCCAGATACAGCAGGACCACGGAGATGTAGACACCGGAGAGTGCGACGCCCAGCAGCTCCTCCAGCCCCTCGCTGAGCAGTTCGCGCAGCGACTCGACGTCCGTGGTGGTGCGCGAGATCAGCCGGCCGGAGGTGTAGCGCTCATGGAAGTCGACGCTGAGCGCCTGCGCATGGCGGAAGATCCTGCCCCGCAGATCGAGCAGCACGTCCTGGCTGATCCGGGCCGAGGTGCGGATGAAGGCGTACTGGAGCGCCCCGGAGGCGAGCGCGCAGCCGAGGTAGGCGACGGCGACGGCGATGAGGGGGCCGTGGCCGCCGTCGCGGAACGCGGGTACGGCGGTGTCGATGGCGTACGCGACGAGGAGCGGGCCGGCCTGCACCGCGGCCTGCTGGAGGAGGAGCAGGACGGCCGCCACCCAGACCCGGCCGCGGCGCGGGGAGAGCAGCGAGCGCAGCAGCGTGAGGGAGGCGCCTTTGGGGGTGGGCAGCACATCCTGGTCGAAGGGGTCGCCGTCCGGCGCGGCCCCGGGCTTGTCCGCGGCTTCTTTTGCGTTGTCTTCTGCGTTGGTGCCGGTGCCGGTAGCGGTCTGGGTCATCGGGCCTCCTCCCGCTCGATACCGGACATCAGCGACCGGTACTCCGCGCTGTCGCCCAGCAGTTGATGATGGGTGCCGACCGCGGCGATCCGCCCGCCGGAGAGCAGCGCGACGCGGTCGGCGAGCAGCACGGTGGACGGGCGGTGGGCCACCACCAGCGCCGTCGTCGTCGCCAGCACCTGGCGCAGCGCGGCCTCCACCAGGGCCTCGGTGTGCACGTCCAGCGCGGACAGCGGATCGTCGAGGACGAGGAACCGGGGCTGCCCGACCACGGCCCGCGCCAGGGCGAGCCGCTGGCGCTGACCGCCCGACAGGCTCAGCCCCTGCTCGCCGACCTGGGTGTCGGCGCCCTGTGGCAGGGCGTGTACGAAGTCGGCCTGGGCCACCTGAAGCGCCCGTACGAGATCGGCCTGGCCCGCCCCGGCCGCGCCCATCAGCACGTTCTCCCCCGCCGTCGCGGAGAACAGCGTGGGCTCCTCGAACGCGACGGCGACCAGCTCGCGCAGCTCGTCCCGGGGGAGGGTGGTGATGTCCCGGCCGTCGAGGGTGATCCGGCCGCGCGTCGGCTCATGGAGGCGCGGCACCAGGGCGGTGAGCGTGGTCTTGCCCGAGCCGGTCGCTCCGACCAGGGCCATCGTCTCGCCGGAACGGATGTGCAGATCGACCCCGGCCAGTACGGGCGGGGCGTCCGGCGGCGCGTCCGCGTACCGGAACTCCAGGCCCTCGAAGCGCAGCCCGTCGTGGGGTGCGGTGGTGCGCAGGGCGTCGGCGCGCGGGGCCGCAGACCGCTGCTGCTCTGCCGTCGACTGCTCCGCCGTCGGCTCGTCCATCACCTCGAAGAACCGGTCCGTCGCCGTCGCAGCATCCTGGCTCATCGCCAGCAGGAAGCCCAGCGACTCCACCGGCCAGCGCAGCGTCAGCGCGGTGGAGAGGAAGGCGACGAGCGTACCGGCCGACAGATCGCCGTCGGCGACCTGCACCGTGCCGAGGACCAGGGCCGCGCCGATCGCCAGCTCGGGCAGCGTCATGATCAGCGCCCAGATCGTGGCCAGCAGGCCCGCCTTGTGCAGCTCCGTCGAGCGGACCCGCCCCGTCAGCGCCCGGAAGGCGCGCGCCTGGCTGCGGTGGCGCCCGAAGCCCTTGACGATACGGATGCCGAGGACGCCCTCCTCGACGACCGTGGTCAGATCGCCCGTCTGGTCCTGGACGGTGCGGGCGACGACCGCGTACCGCGTCTCGAAGACGGAGCACAGGATGATCAGCGGAATGGCCGGGAGCAGCAGGACCAGCCCCAGCGTCCACTGCTGCGCGAGCAGGATGGCGAACCCGACGAGGACCGTGACCCCGTTGACCACCAGGAAGGTGAGCGGGAACGCGAGGAACATCCGCAGCAGCATCAGGTCGGTCGTCGCGCGCGAGAGCAGCTGCCCGGACGCCCAGCGGTCGTGGAAGGAGACCGGCAGCCGCTGCAGATGTCGGTACAGGGCGGCGCGCATCGAGGCCTCCACGAAGGCCAGCGGCCGGGCCACCAGCCAGCGCCGCACCCCGAACAGCCCCGCCTCCGCGACGCCGAGCCCCAGCAGCAGGGCGCCGCCCAGCCACACCCCGCCCGGCTCCCGGTCGGCCACCGGGCCGTCCACCAGCCACTTGAGCACAAGCGGGATGACCAGGCCCATACAGGAGGCGACGGCCGCGACCCCGGCCGCCATCATGAAGCGCGTTTTGACAGGCCGTACATAGGGCCACAGGCGCGACAGCGAGCGCGTGGCCGAGCGTTTGATTCTCGGTTCCTTCTCCGGTTTCCTGAGTCGTTCATTTGTGGCAGCCATCACCTGCCGAGGTTACGGTCCGGCACTGACAGCGCTCACTCGGTTTTCCGGTCCTCCTCCACGGCCGTGACGGCGCGTAGGAGCAGCACCGAGCGCTCGCGCAGCACGATCCGTGAACCGGCGCGATGCCGGGCGCCCGGGGGCGCGTCCTGGTCCTCCCGCGAGGTGTCGACGAGGAGTTCGTACGCGGCGGCCCACGGCGGACCGGGGAGGGCGAAGTCCACCGGCGCGGGGCCCGAGTGCAGCAGCACCAGGAAGCTGTCGTCGGTGACCGGGGCGCCTCGCGCATCGCGCCGCGCGGTGTCGTGGCCGGACAGGTACAGGCCCACGGCGGCCGTCGGCGCGTACCAGTCCCGCTCGGTCATCTCCGTGCCGGCCGCGGTGAACCAGGCCAGGTCGCGCAGCCCGTCGGGGCCCTGCGCGCGGCCGGAGAAGAAGGCGGGCCGGCGCAGTACGGGGTGGTCGCGGCGCAGGTGGATCAGGCGGGCGGTGAGGTCGGTGAGCGCGCGCCAGCCCGGGTCCTCCAGCAGCGTCCAGTCAAGCCAGCCGGTCTCGTTGTCCTGGCAGTACGCGTTGTTGTTGCCGCCCTGGGTGCGGCCCATCTCGTCGCCGGCGACCAGCATCGGCACGCCGGTGGACAGCAGCAGCGTGCTGAGCAGATTGCGCAGCTGGCGGCGGCGCAGCGCCCGTACGGCCGGATCCTCGGTCTCGCCCTCGGCGCCGCAGTTCGAGGAGCGGTTGTCGCCCGTGCCGTCGCGGTTGCCCTCGCCGTTGGCCTCGTTGTGCTTGCGGTCGTAGCTGACCAGGTCGCGGAGGGTGAAGCCGTCGTGGGCGGTGATGAAGTTGACCGAGGCGTACGGCCCCCGGCCACCCCATCCGTACAGGTCGCTGGAGCCGGACAGCCGGGTGCCGAGGTCGCGCACGTCGGGCAGGGCGCCGCGCCAGAAGTCGCGCACCGCGTCGCGGTAGCGGTCGTTCCACTCCGACCAGAGCGGGGGGAACGCGCCGACCTGATAGCCGCCGGCGCCCACGTCCCACGGCTCGGCGATCAGCTTGACCCGGCGGCAGACCGGGTCCTGGGCGAGCACGGTCAGGAAGGGGGAGAGCATGTCCACGTCGTGAGTGGTGGCGCTGCGGGCGAGGGTGGCGGCGAGGTCGAAGCGGAAGCCGTCCACGCCCATCTCGGTCACCCAGTAGCGCAGCGAGTCCGTGATCAGCCGCAGCACATGGGGGTGCGGTACGTGCAGGGTGTTGCCGCAGCCCGTGTAGTCGGCGTAGCGGCGCGGGTCCTGCTGGAGGCGGTAGTAGGCGCGGTTGTCGATGCCGCGCAGCGAGAACGTGGGCCCCAGCTCGCCGCTCTCCGCGGTGTGGTTGTAGACCACGTCGAGGATCACCTCGATGCCCGCGTCGTGCAGCGCGCGCACCATCCGCCGGAACTCGCCGACCTGCCCGCCGCGGGTGCCGCTCGCCGCGTACGCGCCGTGCGGCGCGAAATAGCCGATGGAGTTGTAGCCCCAGTAGTTGCGCAGACCGCGCCGGAGCAGATGGTCCTCGTGCGCGAACTGGTGCACCGGCAGCAGCTCCACGGCCGTCACCCCGAGCCGGGTCAGATGCTCGATCGCGGCCGGATGCGCGAGCCCCGCGTAGGTGCCGCGCAGCTCGGGCGGGATGCCGGGGTGGCGCTTGGTGAAGCCGCGTACGTGGAGTTCGTAGATGACGGTGTCGGCCCAGGGGGTGTTGGGGCGCCGGTCGTCGGGCGGACAGTCGGGGCTGTCGGGGCTGTCGGGGCTGTCGGGGGCATCGTCACCGACGACCACGCCCTTGGGGACGTACGGAGCGGAGTCGCGGTCGTCGCGCACGGTGTCGGCGATGTGCTGCTGCGGCCAGTCCCGCACATGGCCGTACACCTCGGGCGGCAGCGCCCCGTGCCACGCGCGCGGGATCACCCCCGCGCCCCCGAAGTCGCCGTCCACGGCGCGGGCGTACGGATCGAGCAGCAGCTTGGCCGGGTTCCAGCGGGCGCCGGTCCACGGATCCCAGCGGCCGTGCACCCGGTAGCCGTACCGCTGCCCGGGGAGCACGCCGGGTACGAAGCCGTGCCAGATCTCATGGGTCCGCTCGGTGAGGGGATGGCGGGTCTCGGCCCCGTCGTCGTCGAACAGGCACACCTCCACGGCCTCCGCGCCCTGCGCCCACAGCGCGAAGTTGGTGCCGACCACCCCACCCGGCCCGGTCCGCACCCGCGCCCCGAGCGGCTGCGCGCTGCCCGGCCACGCCGGGACGCCTCCGTACGGGTCGCCGTACGGGGCGGGGAGGCGCGCGGGCGCGGCGGGCGGCGGGCCGGAGTCGGCGCGGCGGCCGTTGCGTAAGCCGTCCCGGTCGTCGCCTCGATCGTCTTCTCGTACGCCGCCTGGTCCGGCGGCCCGGTCGTCGTCCCCTCCGATGGCTGCCGCGCCCGTGCGCGGCCTCGGCAGCCCGTTGTGCGCTTTGCCCTGCTCGGCTGCATGCTGCGACACGTAGCGCCTCCGGCGTTCGCGGCTCCGGCCGTGGGGCTTGGACCGGCCGTGGGGCTTGGACCGCGCGGCGTCCCGTGCCGCTGCCGCCCTCTTCTGTTCTGCCCGCGATGGGGTCAACCCTCACGTTTCGCCCGGCGTGCCCGGGGTCAGGGCCCCCACCTGGGACTGAACCGTGACATAGAACCGGGAGTCCGCTGTCAGTGGCGTGTGATTTCCTGATCGCTACGCGCGCGTGCGCGACCGAACTCCCCGCCGTCCGGGTGGGTATGAGTTCCTGTCGAACGCGCGCGTGCGCGGGACACAGCGGGAGACAGCGGGGGTGCCGCGGGGCGCGGTGCGGGCGGAGGGGAGAGCCGTAGTGGAAGTACAGCCGATATCAGGGGCGTTGAGGGCGCGGGGCGCGCGGGGCCGTAAGGGGCTTCTCGCGCTGCTGACCGGGGGGATGCTGGTGTTCGCGACCGCCTGCGGTGGGGGCGGCGGGTCGGACGACGGGAAGAAGAACGGGAGCGGCGACAAGGGCGAGGGCGGCCGGAAGACCTCGCGCGCCGTCGTGGCGATCACGCCGCGGGACGGGGCGAAGGGCGTCAACACCCATGGGGCGCTCAAGGTGACGTCGGACAAGGGCAAGCTCACCTCCGTCAAGGTCAAGGACCCCAAGGGCAAGGAGATCGACGGGAAGATCACCGAGGACGGCGGCAGCTGGCGGCCCTCCCGGCAGCTGAGCTCCGCGACCACCTACACGGTCGACGCCGTCGCCAAGGACTCCCAGGGGCTGACCGCCTCCCAGCACTCCTCCTTCACCACGCTCCGGCCCAAGAAGACCTTCCTCGGGACCTACACACCGGAGGACGGCTCGAAGGTCGGCGTCGGCATGCCGGTCTCGATCCACTTCACCCGGGGCATCACCGACCCCGGGGCCGTGGAGAAGGGGATCAAGGTCTCGGCCTCCCCGTCGGTGCCGATCGAGGGCCACTGGTTCGGCAACGACCGGCTGGACTTCCGGCCGGAGAAGTACTGGGCGCCGGGCACCAAGGTCACCCTGAGCATGGACCTCGACGGCGTCGAGGGACGGCCGGGGGTGTACGGCGAGCAGAAGAAGACCGTGAAGTTCACCATCGGCCGCAGCCAGGTCTCCGTGGTCGACGCCAAGAGCAAGAAGATGGTGGTCAAGCGGGACGGCAAGACCATCAAGACCCTCCCCATCACCTCCGGCGCGCCCGGCTACGAGACGTACAACGGCAAGATGGTCATCAGCGAGCGGCTCGCGGTGACTCGGATGAACGGCGCCACGGTCGGTTACGACGGCCAGTACGACATCAAGGACGTGCCCCACGCGATGCGGCTGTCCACCTCGGGCACCTTCATCCACGGCAACTACTGGGCGGGCAAGCCGACCTTCGGCTCGGCGAACGTCAGCCACGGCTGCGTCGGCCTCTTCGACCAGCGGGGCGGTGGCGACAAGTCGACCCCGGCGGCCTGGTTCTTCCGTAACTCGATCATCGGTGACGTGGTCGTGGTGAAGAACTCGCACGACGACACCGTCCAGCCGGACAACGGGCTCAACGGGTGGAACATGTCGTGGGCGAAGTGGAAGGCCGACCAAAAGGGATGACAGGGATGACAGGGATGGCAGAGGTGGCCGGGAGAGGCGAGGAGCGGTAGGCGATCGGTGGACACGGGGAGGCTGTGGGCGGCGTGCTAACGGACGCTAACCTGCGCTCATGACTGTGAACCTCGAGGTCGCCGAGGGCGTCGGCACCATCCGGCTGGACCGTCCGCCCATGAACGCGCTGGACATCGCCACACAGGACCGGCTGCGGGAGCTCGCCGAGGAGGTGACCGGGCGCGACGACGTACGGGCCGTGGTGATCTGGGGCGGCGAGAAGGTGTTCGCGGCCGGCGCGGACATCAAGGAGATGCGGGACATGGACCACGCCGGAATGGTGGCCCGGTCCCGCGCCCTCCAGGACTCCTTCACCGCCGTCGCCCGGATCCCCAAGCCCGTCGTCGCCGCCGTCACCGGTTACGCCCTCGGCGGCGGCTGCGAGCTGGCGCTGTGCGCCGACTACCGGATCGCCGGCGAGAACGCCAAGCTCGGCCAGCCGGAGATCCTGCTCGGTCTGATCCCGGGCGCGGGCGGCACCCAGCGGCTGTCCCGGCTGATCGGCCCGTCCCGCGCCAAGGACCTCATCTTCACGGGCCGTCAGGTCAAGGCCGACGAGGCGCTGACGCTCGGGCTCGTGGACCGCGTCGTACCGGCGGAGGAGGTCTACGAGCAGGCGCACGCATGGGCGGCCCGGCTCGCGCGGGGTCCGGCGATCGCGCTGCGCGCGGCCAAGGAAGCGGTGGACGCGGGCCTGGAGACCGATCTGGAGACCGGTCTCGCCATTGAACGCAGCTGGTTCGCGGGGCTGTTCGCCACCGAGGACCGCGAGATCGGGATGCGGAGCTTTGTCGAGGACGGGCCGGGTAAGGCCAAGTTCCGGTGAGCGGTGGCCCGGGCGGCGGCGGCCGTCGCCGCCCGGGTTTCCGACGGCGTTGCTGCGGGGGATTCCGTGGGGGATTCCGTGGGGGCTTTCGTGGGGGATTCCGTGGGGGTTTCCGTGAGGGCCTCTGCTCGGTGAGCGATGCCCCGTGCGAGCGAATTTGTTTGGCCACTCGCGAGTCCCTGGACAACCCGCTCCGGTACGCTGGGTGATCGCGCAGATGCGCCGTGAGATCGCTGGTCAGGCGGGGTATTTGGGATATATGCCTGCCGCTGGCATATGTTGGGGCTGGTTTGTGGCGCCTGGGGTCCGGGTGTTCCGAATCCCATGGTTCGGCCCCGGACGGCCAGTCGGGCGGCCATGATGGGGGGCATGGCGGGCTTGGAGGGTATGGAGCAGCCGCAGCGCACCGGTACGGCCGCGGCTCGGCGGGTGCCGTCCATCAATGACGAGTCGGTCGCCAAGGCGGTCGATCTGTTCGGGAACCCCGCGGTCGACGAGGTACAGCTGCCCTCCCGCCCGGAGTCGGCAGGCACCGCCCGCCGGCTGGCCGAATGTGTCGTGCTGCGTGACTGGGGCCTGACCCCTCAGCTGGCCGAACACACCGTGCTACTGGTGTCGGAGTTGGTGGGCAACGCCGTCCGGCACACCGGCGCCCGTACGTTCGGGCTGCGGATGCTGCGGCGGCGTGGCTGGATCCGGGTGGAGGTGCGGGACCCGTCGCGCGGTCTGCCGTGTCTGATGCCGGTGGCCCTGCTCGATACGAGCGGGCGGGGGCTGTGGCTGGTGGATCAGCTCGCCCAGCGGTGGGGGGCGGATCTGCTGCCGCGCGGTAAGACGACGTGGTTCGAGATGCGGGTGACCGAGCCCTGAGCGCCCCGGCGGGCCCCTGAGCGCCCCGGCGGGGCGGCGCCTGCTGTATGCCACATGCGGCATATGCCGAAGAGGCCCCCACCGTCGGTTCGCGACGATGTGGGACCTCTTGCGGATCCGCCGCGGATGGTGAAAGGGGTGTCATCCGTGGCAGAGGGGTGAACGACCTGGCCCGGGTCGATGGGGGTCGCATGCCTCACTATCGCAGAGGCCGCAGGCCGCGACCAACCCAATCCAAGGTGAGGTATGACACTTGCCTTGCTAATGGCGGGTATCAGCTGCACGTTTCCTTTATAGCGTCTTTCCGGCTGCTGAATTTCCAGTGGTCCATACCGTGACGCGAATTCTTTCTTTGCCTCTCAATCCTTGGCATGGCCCTGCCGACACCTCACCATGGAACCGCGCTACGCGCGTCACACCCCCACTGTCACGGCTATGGATTCCGGGAGACCCCCCATGGAAACGCACGGCCGCACCCCCACCCCCACCCCCTCCCGCCGTACCCTGCTGCGTTCCGGCGCCTATCTCGCCGCCGCCGCGGGACTCACTACCGCCGCCACGACCCCCGCACATGCCGACGCCAGACGCGATCGAGCCGCCGTCGCCTATCCACCCACCCACTGGATCCCGGCCAGCACCTCGAACTACCGGGTGTCCAGCCGCCCCACCTCGTATCCGATCGACTTCGTCGTCATCCATGTGACGCAGGAGACGTTCCAGGACGCGATGAAGATCTTCCAGGACCCGGCCAAGCAGGTCTCCGCGCATTACATGGTCGCCTCGGCCGACGGCTACATCGGGCAGTTCGTCCGCGAGAAGGACGTCGCCTGGCACGCGGGAAACCGGGACTACAACAACCGCAGCATCGGCATCGAGCACGAGGGCTGGGTGGACAAGCCGGAGTACTTCACGGACGAGCTGTACGCCTCCTCCGCGGCCCTGACCGCGGCCGTCTGTGACCGCTACGGCGTGCCCAAGACCCGGGCCCACATCATCGGCCACAGCGAGGTCCCGAGCGCCGACCACACCGACCCCGGCAAGTACTGGGACTGGGACCGCTACATCGACCTGGTCAAGGCTGCCTGACGCGGCGCCGCGCGGGCCCCGCTAATCTGTGCGGGTCAGAGAAATGTACAGAAGGGGCGGTCACGTGGCGGACATCGAGGCGGCGCGGAAGGCGTTCGAGCGGTACGACCTCAACGGGGACGGACTGATCAGCGCGGCCGAGTACAAGAGCGTGATGGCTCAGCTGGGGGACCCGTATGTCACGGAGCCGGTCGCCCAGGCTGTGATCAACTCTCATGACTCGAACGGCGACGGACTGCTTTCCTTCGAGGAGTTCTGGGCCGCCCAGAACGGCGGCTGAACGGCTCCCGAGCACGACAGAACGAGCGAGCGAGCGAGCGCATGCGGCGCGGCCGGCGGATCACCGCCCGCCGCGCCGCTGTGCGCCGGCCCGCCGCCGGCGGTCGTTGCACAGCAGACAGCGCCCGTATCCCGGCGGCAGCGGGTCGTCCTTGTCCCCGTACAGCGGGTCGACGGCGCCGCGCGGATGCTCAGAACAGCCCGTCGCACCGTGCTCCGCCCCCAGCGCGTTGGCCGCCGCGAGCGCCCGGCGCAGGGCGTCGGTCAGCAGCTCGCTCTCCTGGCCGGAGGGTGTGGCGTCCAGGGAGAAGGCGATGTCCGACGCGGTGGTGAGCGCGCTGCGGAGTTCGCGCAGGTCTGCGTAGCTCATACCGGAAGGGTAGGCCCACCCACCGACAGCGCCGCCGGCTGGCTGCTACTCCTTCCGCGCCCAGGCGCGCAGATCGGCCTTGCTGTCGAAGCGCGCCACGTCCTTGTCCAGCGGGCGCTCGGCGTACTGGTGGATCCGCCAGGTCGCCTTGATGCGCGGCTTGCCCGCCTCCACGTAGTCGGCGATCCACAGCCCGTCCCCGGCGTACGACGTGGTGTCGATGTTCAGCCAGAAGGTGCGGTTGCAGTAGAGCAGCACCCGGTGCCCGGGGCGGAGCTTCTTGACCTCTCGTATGAACCGGTCCTTCTCGGCGTTGCTCGCGTGGGTGCCTTCAGATGTGGTCTCCCAGTCCACGGCGAGCAGGTCATGCGACTGGGAGGCGCACTTCTCGACGAAATAGCCGGCCTGCGCCGCGATATTGCCGGGCCACAGGAAGTGGTAGAAGCCGACCACGCACCCCGCCTCGCGGGCGCGGGCCGCCTGTGAGGACTGGCGTGGGTTGATGTACGAGCGGCCCTCGGTCGCCTTGACGAAGACGAAGGCGAGCCCGTCCGGGTCGAAGGAGGTCTGGTGTGAGCTGACGTCGATGCCGCGCAGCATGCTGCCTGCCTTGGGGGGAGAGAAGGAGTCGAGGGGGGAGGGAAGCGGAGTGGGGGGAGGCGAGGGAGAACCCTGTTCTTGTCATGCCCGGTACACCAGCCCGTACGCTCCTCCGGTCGATGGGCACTGCCGACTGCGCAGGTTAACGAGGCGTCAGGCGCAGCTCAACCGGTTTGCGGGATTTGCCCGTTGCGGCCGGGCGTGTCTGGCCCGTCTGCTACAGCTTGAGGAGAAGAACGGCCGCGATCGCCAGATGAGTGGCGTACTGGCAGACCATGAAGGCGCGGTAGGGAGCGCGTTCCCGCCCGGGGGCGGGATGTCGGCACAGCCAGGAGATCCAGCAGGCACCGCACAACAGCACCAGGGCGGCGGCCAGCAGCGGCGGATCGTAGGCCAAGGCGCCCACAACGAACACCAGCCCCACCGCCGGGGCGCAGACCGCCGTGACCGTACGGGCCGCCTTCTCGCCGCGCACCACCGCGAGCGTACGGCGGCCGCCCTCCCGGTCCCCGGGGATGTCGCCCAGATCCTTCGCGAACGCCCCGACCAGCCCCATCCACGCCGACATCACGGCCGCGAACAGCCAAAGGCCCGCCCGTGGTTCACCTCCCGCGGCCTGCGCCCCGGCCCCATAGGCGCACAGGCCCGTGACGGTCACGGACAACGACGAGGACCAACTGCGCCGCTTGGCGCTGAGCGGGGGAGCGGAGTACGCCCAGCCGAGGAACAGCATTACGCCCACACAAAGAAAAAGCCCCAGGTCGAAGACGCTGAGGAGAAGGGCGGCCGGGGCCAGGAGGCCAATGGCCCAGCGGGCGGCGCGGGCCGACAGCGCGCCGGAGGCCAGCGGCCGCCGCGAGCCGTTGGCCCGGTCCTCCGGCAGGTCCATCACGCCGTTGAGCAGATAGGCGGAGGCGGTGGCACAGAACCAGGCGAGGGCGCCGGCAGCGACCCGCGCCGCGGGTAAGTGCTCGCCCGGCCAGGCCCCGAGGGCCCCCACGGTGAAGCGCGCCAGGAAGACCACCTGGACCACGGGGCGCGCCTCACGCAGACACAGCCAGGCCGCCTGCGCGGCGGCGGTGGCGGTGTGCGGTGGCAGTCGGCAGGGGGACGAAGAGCCGGGGGCAGCTTGTGGGGCCTTTGAGGCTCGTGGCATGGGCAAAAACTAGTGGTTCGACCAGTGACTCGAACAGCGGTAGGCCGCCACCTCGCCCGAAAACCAGTGGAGCCGCACTCCCGCGTGCCGTTACCGTGCTGTCGCCCGCAGTCACCCTGTCAAGGACGTGCCGTTGTACACCAGGTGAGCCCCCAAGCGCTGATCCGTCGCGCGTCGCACCTGTGCGCCGCGCTCCTTTTCGCTGCGGTCTTCTCACTGGAAGTGGTGTAACTCTGTGTCCAAAAACTGGGCGGTCGCGCCCACCTGCCTGCCGATCCTTCTCCGCCGTTGCCACAGGTGCGCCCCCGGTCCGGGTCCGGTAGCCGAACTGTTCCAGGGCCCGGTCGTACGGCGCCGCGACGTGGGCGGCTCGGGCCGAACCGATCGGCCGGCCTGGCAGTCGCCGTACGGTCCGCCGCCGCACCGGACGCACCGCGGCCGGTGGGTGCCTGAGCCGGGGTTGGGCAGGTCCGGGTCCGCTTTGCGGCGTGGATACCCGTGCGGCCGGTGCGACTGATCGCCGAAGGCTTCGCTGAGTCCTTCCGGCCTCGGGCCCGTCCGGCGGTATCCGATCCGCCGGACGGGCCCTGGCGTTCGCCCCCCAGACCTCCCGCGCGCACTGTCGTTTCCCTTCGGCAGGCAGGTGAACAGAGTTTGCGCGGATCGTGTCACCTAATGACAAGTCAGTCCTGTTAATCTCGCACTCCCGATCGGGATAGATGTCCTCGGAGGGCGAGTGGACCCGCTTTCTGCTGGCGTCGATCGCGCGTTGTCCGCGCCTTCCATGAATATCCCGTTCGGCCCGATGGGGCGATCTCGCGAGAATTCTGGAATGCCTGATCTCAGGCATCGAAAAGGGTGGAGAGAAAAGTGAACTCAGTTTCCCGTAAGGCCACACTTGTCGTCGGCACCATAGCGGCGGCCGTGGGCCTGTCCATGTTCGGCGCCGGGACGGCCTCGGCCGCCCGGCACCCGGTCCTGCCGTACCAGGGGACCGTGTACGCCAGCCTGGGCAAGTGCCTGACCGTCGGGAACACTCTGGCCCAGCAGGGCGAGGTGTCCTGGTTCAACTGTGAGCCGCGTTCGGGCGGCCGCTACGCCTTCTACTACTCGCGCTGAGCGGCGGTACCGGTCAGACCTGAAGCGGGTCGATTCGGGCCGAACCGATCGGCCGGCCTGGCAGTCGCCGTACGGTCCGGGCTTCGGGCTATGTCACCTAATGACAAGTCAGTCCTGCTAATCTCGCACTCCCGATCGGGATAGATGCCCTCGGAAGGCGAGCGAACCCGCTTTCCACTGGCGTCGATCGCGCGTTGTCCGCGCCTTCTATGAATATCCCGTTCAGTCCGATGGGGCGATCTCGCGAGAATTTCGGAATGCCTGACCGCAGGCATCGAAAAGAGTGGAGAGACAGTGAACTCAGTTTCCCGTAAGGCCGCACTTGTCGTCGGCTCCATGGCAGCGGCCGTGGGCCTGTCCATGTTCGGCGCCGGGACCGCCTCGGCCAGCCCGCTCCTGCCGTACGAGGGGACCGTGTACGGCAGCCTGGGCAAGTGCCTGACGGTGGGGAACACGCTGGCCCAGAAGGGTGCGATAACCACGTTCAACTGTGTGGAGACCAAGGACGGCTACGCCTTCTACTACACGACCTGAGCGGCGAAGGAGGCCGGTTCGGAGCGCGTTGAGGAAGGCATCGCGCGGAGAATCGCGGCCTCCTGAGCGCGGCGTACGAAGGGGTGGTGCACGAACCGATACGGGCGTGCACCGCCCCTTCGCCCGTTCTGGCCTCTTCTGCCTTCATCCACGCGCCCCGCCTCCGGCCGGGCCGATCTCCATCTCCTTGAGCCGCGTGGCGAACGCGTGCCGCCAGTCATGCACCCGAGGTCACCACTCCAAGCGATACTCGCGGCCCGGACGCCACCGATCGCGATGGTTTCATGGCCGGGGTTTGGTTACCGGAGGGAAGCGGAGGGTGGCGGCGTCGGCCGTCCACTCGACGCCGCCCCGGGCGGGGCGCAGGAAGGCGACGCGGCTGCCTGTTGTCTTGTGGTCGAAGAGCAGTTCCGTGGTGGCGTGAATCGCCTGGACCACGCCTGTGCGGTCGCTGATCGGGTCGTACGCCTCCTGGCCCGGGCCGGGGGCAGTCCTTCCGGTGTTCATGCGCGTGGCCCTCCGGACTGCTGAGGCACCTGGACGGTGTGGGTGGGGTGACGTCGGCGCAGCACCTCGTAGTCGGTCGCCTTGCTGTAGTCCCCGGCCTGTTTGGCCTGTTCGCGCAGCGTGCGGAAGTGGTGGCAGGTGGGGCATTGGTCGTTCATTCGGTCACCTGTTCGGTGTTAGCTACTTTGGGTGGTTCTTTCTGGCTTGGATGCGCCTTGCGGCTTTAATTACTGTGTGTACTCCAAGCGTTGCGCTGAGGGGCGGCAGGCAACAGGGGTGGGGGCACACCAAGTCGGCCTGGCGTGAGGGAGGTTCATGTGATGAGCGAGACGATCGAAGAGCAGCAGCCGGTCAGTGGGCTCGCGTATTTCGGTAGGGAGGTACGGATCTGGCGGACGCGGGCGGGGATGAGCCAGCGAGTGCTGGGCCTGGAGGCCAACTACGGGCAGCAGTACGTGGCGAAGGTGGAGGCGGGGGAGAGGCTGGCCAGTCAGGCGTTCGCGAAGGCTTGCGATCGGGTCTTCGGCACGGAGGGCATGTTCGCGCGGCTTCGGGCGCAGGCCAGCCAGCACGGTTATCCGGCGTGGTTCGTGCCGTACGTGCAGTTGGAGCGGCAAGCGACGGTAATCCTGGACTACTCGGCCACGCTCATCATGGGCTTGCTTCAGACGGCCGACTACGCGCGGGCCGTTTTCCAGGCTGCGCACCCCCGGGAGGGCGCGGACAAGATCGACGCGATGGTGGACCGGCGGCTGCAGCGGCGGGAGGTGTTGCAGCGCGACGCTCCGCCGCTCCTGTGGTGTGTCATCGACGAGTCGTGCTTGAGGCGCGAGGTGGGCGGGCCCCAAGTGTTGCGCGCGCAGTTGGCCCACCTGATCCACGAGGCGGCATCACCGCACGTCACCATCCAGGTGCTGCCTTACGCGTCGGGAGCGCCTGCCCTGCATATGGCGTTCACTCTGCTGAAGTTCGATGATGACCCGGACCTTCTCTACGTGGAGAACCCCGTATCCGGGACGGTGATCGACTCACAGGCCGTGGTTGAGGACAGCGCCGCAGCCTATGATCGGCTCCGCGCTGACGCTCTCTCCCCGGAGGCGTCGATTGCCCTGATTCGTAAGGTGATGGAGGAACTAGCGGATGAGCAGCATCCCTGACCTGTCTCGCGCCACATGGGTGAAGTCCAGCTACAGCGGGGGTAACGAAGGCCAGTGCCTTGAGTTCGCGCCTGACATATCCGTGACCGCCGGTGTCGTCCCCGTCCGGGACAGCAAGAACCCGGCAGGTCCAGCCCTGGTCTTCTCGGGTGATGCGTGGGGTTCGTTCACGGCCGCCGTGCAGGCCGGAGAATTCCCCGTCTCCTGAGGTCCAGCGCTCCGCGGCCCCGCCGCGCCGCTCAAGCCGAGGCGTCATCGTTCCGATCGCCGCGAGAACGCATCGCAGCGTGGTGAGGTTGTTCAGGGAAGCGGCAGTGTCGGGGTGGTCGGGGCCCAGGGGTGATTGCCTGATGGCCAGCGCACGTTCCGCGAGCGGTAGGGCTTCAGCGTGTCGGCCCAGGTCGCTGAGTGTGGTGGCGAAGTTGCCCAGTCGGAGGGCCGTGGTGGGGTGGTTGGGGCCGAGGGTTGCCTTGGTGATGGCCACTGCTCGCGCGGCGGCGGTGTGCGGAGGCATTTGCGGGGACTTGGAGCCGGGGGTGGCTGGTGGGGTTTGAGGCTCGCCGCATGGGGAGAAAGCCAGTGGTTCCACTAGCGACTCGAACAGCACGAGATACGTCAAGCTCCGCCTGTCACTTCAGTCACTTCAGCGTGATCTTGCGAGGAACCCCGGGGCTGCAGCAGCCCCGGGAGGAATCGCATCCTCGGGTGAGCGGTGCGGAGCGCCGCCGCGTCGTGCCGCGCGGAGCGCGGCCGGGTGAACCGGCTCGCAGGGCTTGGTGAGAAAAGCCGGTGTTCGAATGCCGGAGTGTTCGGCGGCCGGTAGCGTCGCAGATGTGAAGCTGGTGGTGCGCGTGAAGCTGCTGCCGACGCCTGTGCAGGCGGCGGCACTTGAGGCGACCCTGCATGCGTGCAACGAGGCGGCGACGTGGGTGTCGTCGGTGGCGTTCGAGAAGGACGTGAAGCGGAACTTCGCCCTGCGCGAGCTCACCTATGGCGAGGTCAAACAGCGGTGGGGCCTGGGTGCGCAGGCCGCCCAGCATGTGATCAAGAAGACGTGTGACGCGTATACGACACTGACGGCGAACCTGAAAGCCGGAAACCTCGGCAAGCCCTGGTCGAAACGCTACCGGCAGGCTGTCGGGAAACCGGTCGCCTTCCGGCCCGACGGCGCCCAGCCCTTCGACGACCGGATGCTGTCCTGGCAGATCGACCAGCGGACGGTGTCCGTCTGGACCGTGTCGGGCCGGGTGAAGGAGGTGGCGTTCACCGCCTCGCCCGAGCAGTTGGCCCGGCTCGCGCTGTACCGCAAGGGCGAGTCCGACCTCGTCTTCCGTGACGGCATGTGGTTCTTCCTGGCCACCTGCGAGGTCCCCGAAGCGCCGTCGAACACCGGCCCGGACGGCTTCCTCGGCATCGACCTGGGCATCGTCAACATCGCCACCACCAGCGACGGTCAGATCATGGCCGGACGCCAACTCAACCGGGGCCGCTTACACGAACGCGCCCTGCGAGCCAAGCTCCAGAAGAAGAACACTCCGTCCGCCAAGCGCCGCCTGAAGAAGCGGCGCCGCAAGGAGGCGCGGCGGGCCAAGGACATCAATCACAAGATCGCGAAACATGTGGTGGCCGAGGCTGAACGCACCGGTCGCGGGATCGCCCTGGAAGATCTGACGGGCATCCGCGAGCGGGTACGGCTTCGCAAGCCCCAACGGGCCACCCACTCCAGCTGGGCCTTCGCTCAGCTGGGGCAGTTCATCGCGTACAAGGCCCGCAAGGCGGGGGTACCGGTGGTCTACGTTGATCCGGCGTACACCTCCCGCACCTGCGCCGAGTGCGGGCACATCGACAGGGCGAACCGGGTCTCCCAGGCCTGGTTCGCGTGCCGGTCCTGCGGATTCGTTGATCACGCGGACCGGAACGGCTCCCGCAACATCCGCGCCAGAGCGGAAGAGTTGTGGCGACGCGGGGTGCAGTCAGCCACCCCAGACCCACCCCCGAATCCCGGGCGTGGGACAGGACGCAAATGCAGCGCTACAGCCAGTGGCGCCCGTTGTGCAAGCCCGGGACTCCCAGTCCCGGGTCGTTGACGTACTACCGTTCGGGGTGGGGGCGCCCCGGCAGTGGAGAGTTTCACTCTTCTGGCGTTCGACGAAGGGCCGAACATCGTCTACGCGGATACGGCGATGGCAGGTCAGGTGATCGATGCACCGGAAGAGGTGGAACGCACGACTGCTGCGTACGACCGGCTACGGGATGCTGCCCTGAACCCGGATGAGTCGCTGGCCATGATCCGCATAGTGATGGAGGAGGACACCCGATAAGGAGCGCCCTCGACCTGTCCCGCGCCGAATGGGTCAAGTCCACCTACAGCAACGGCAACGAAGGTCAGTGCGTTGAAGTCACCTGACGCCCCCTCACGCCCGTAGAGACCTTCCATACTGGCACGCCATAGCGTGCGGGGACGGCTTCGCGGCTTGCGCGTCGGCTATCCGCCGTCCCCAGCGCCGCGCGCGCGGCGCCACGCGCCATCGGCCAGCAGCCGCAGACCGTTGAGGCCGACGATCACTGTGGAGCCCTCGTGGCCCGCGACACCCAGCGGTAGCGGCAAAGTCCCCACCAGGTCCCAGATCACCAGGCCGGTGATGAAGGTCCCGGCGATGACCAGGTTCTGCACCACCAGGCGACGGGCGCGGCGGGAGAGCGCGACCACAGTCGGAATCGTGGCCAGTTCGTCGCGTACGACGACGGCGTCGGCGGTCTCCAGGGCGAGGTCGGAGCCGGCGCGGCCCATGGCGATGCCGGTGTGGGCGGCGGCCAGGGCGGGGGCGTCGTTGACGCCGTCGCCGACGACCAGGACCTTTCGCCCAGCGGCCTCCAACTCCCGCACCGCCGCGACCTTGTCCTGTGGCAGCAGTCCCGCCCGTACGTCCGCGATGCCGACTTCGTCGGCCAGACGCGCGGCGGCGCGCGGGTTGTCGCCGGTGACGAGGACCGGCGCGGTGCCGGTGAGCGCGGCGAGGGAGGCGACCGTGGCGGTGGCCTCGTCGCGGAGGCGGTCGGCGATGCCCAGTACGCCGACCGGGGCGCCGTCCACCAACACCAGGACGGTGGTGCGGCCCTCGCGCTCCAGCCGCTCGGCGAGCGCCGCAGCCGGGTGGTCGGCCCGGTCGGCCAGGAGCCGGGCCGGGCTGCCGACCGCGACGGCCTGGCCGTCGACGCGGGCGGTCACACCCGTACCGGGCGCGGAGGCGAAGTCCTCGGCGGGCGGGAGGTCGAGGTCGCGGTCACGCGCGGCGTCCACGATGGCGCGGGCCAGGGGGTGTTCGCTGGGGTGCTCGGCCGCTGCTGCGAGCCGTAGCAGCGCCTCCTCGGCGAGGCCTGAGGCGGGCAGTGGGCGGATGTCGGTCACCTTCGGGGTGCCCTCGGTGAGGGTGCCGGTCTTGTCGAGCGCCACGGCGTCGATCTGGCCGAGGCGTTCCATCACCACCGCGGACTTGACCAGTACGCCGTGGCGCCCGGCGTTGGCGATGGCCGACAGCAGCGGGGGCATGGTGGCCAGCACCACCGCACACGGGGACGCGACGATCATGAAGGTCATCGCCCGCAGCAGCGTCGGCTGCAGAGCGGCGCCGAAGACAAGAGGGAGCGTGAACAGTGCGAGGGTGGCGGCGACCATGCCGAGGCTGTAGCGCTGTTCGACCTTCTCGATGAACAGCTGGGTGGGGGCCTTGGTCTCGGCGGCCTCCTCGACCATGGCCACGATGCGGGCGATCACCGAGTCCGACGGGTCGCGTTCGACCTTCACCCGCAGCGCGCCGGTGCCGTTGAGGGTGCCGGCGAACACCTCGTCGCCCGTCTCCTTGGCCACTGGCAGCGGCTCGCCGGTGATGGTGGCCTGGTCGACGTCGCTCGCCCCGTCCAGCACCCGGCCGTCGGCGCCGATGCGCTCCCCGGGGCGCACCAAAAGCGTGTCGCCCACGCGCAGCCGCTCGGTGGGCACCGTCTCCTCCCCGCCGTCGTCGGCGAGGCGCGTGGCGGTGGCCGGGGCGAGGTCGAGGAGGCCGCGGACGGAGTCGGCGGTGCGGGCGGTGGCGATGGCCTCCAGCGCGCCGGAGGTGGCGAAGATGACGATCAGCAGGGCGCCGTCCAGCACCTGCCCGATCGCCGCCGCGCCGAGTGCGGCGACGACCATGAGCAGGTCGACGTCGAGGGTCTTCTCCTTGAGCGCTTGAAGGCCCGCCCAGCCGGGCTCCCAGCCGCCCGTCACGTACACGAGCGCGAACAGCGGACCCCAGGCCCACCCCGGCGCGTCCAGCAGATACAGCGGCAGGCCGACCAGGAACAGCACCAGCGCGGCAGCCGCCCAGCGGGCCTCGGGTAGGGCGAAGATCCGCGTACGGCGCCTGGGCGGCGCCGCCGCGTCGCGAGCGGCGCCGGGGGGTGGGGCGGAGCGGGTGAGAGTGGACGACATCGCGGCAGTGGTCCTTACGCGGGCGGGGGGAATCGCATCCGACGTCACCACCGTAACAGGAATGAATGAACAATGATTCATGTGTTCATGGGGTGGCGGCGTACGATGTGCGCATGGGTCATGGAGCCGCATCCCCCGCCAGCGCCGTCCCCCGTGCGCGCTTGGACGCGGCCGGTGCCGCCAAGGTCGCCACGACCTTGCAGGCCCTGGCCACCCCCTCCCGACTGTTGATCCTCGCCCGGCTGCGCGAGGGTCCCCTCGCGGCCACCGAACTGGCCGCCGAGGTCGGCATGGAGCAGTCAGCCTGCTCCCACCAGCTCCGCCTGCTGCGCAACCTCGGGCTGGTGACCGGCACCCGCAAGGGGCGCTCCGTGGTGTACGCGCTGTACGACAACCACGTCGCCGAACTCCTCGACCAGGCGCTCTATCACGTGGAGCACCTGCGCCTCGGGCTGAGCGACACGCCTGCCGGTGCGGCGGAGTCCGAGGGTGACGCGGTGGCCGGTCCGAGCGCCTGACGACGTGGCTGCACTACGCCTCGGCAGGGGCTGACTCCGGCTGATCGGCCGAGTCGGTTCCAGTACGCTGAGCCCAGCACTGCCAGGCCCGTCGCGCAGGTTCAGGGAGGTGAGTCATGACCGCCGAGATGGTCGCTCCCTCGTGGATGCATGAGCAGATCACGGCCGAGCAGTACGACTCCTGGTCCGAGGAGCAGTGTGCGGGCGTCGAGATCGTGGACGGGATGGTCGTCGTGAGCCCCAGCGCGTCCAAGCGGCACAACCGCCTGGCTCGTATCCTCGCGAACGCCCTGGAGGCTGCCGCGGGGCCTGACTGGAACGCTGACACGGACTTCGACGTCCGGCTGCAGGACGTGCCGCTCACCAATCGCCGACCGGACGTGGTCGTGTACCGCGCGGCGACGATCGACATCACGCCCACCCGCCCCGAGCATGTGCTGCTGGTCGCCGAGGTCGTGTCCCCCGGGTCGGAGACCACCGACCGGATCGTGAAGGTGGACCAGTACGCCAAGGCCGGGATCGGCTTTTACTGGCGGATCGAGCAGACCGCGACCGGCGTCCCGCTGGTGTACACCTACGTTCTCGACCCGGCGACCAGGGCCTATCGGGACGGGGACGTGTTCACCGGCGTGGTAAAGGTCGCGGCTCCGTTCCCGGTGGAGATCGACCTCGGCGAGATCTAGCGCCTCGCTCAGCGCCCACTCTGCTGCTCGGTACAGGCGACGCACCGCTCGGCGTGCGGCATGGTCATCACTCGTTCCCGGGCGATGGGGACGCCACAGGTGGCGCAGGTGCCGAAGGTGCCGTCCTGGATGTGGGTGAGCGCGGCGAGGGTCCGTTCCAGGAGGGCGGTGGCGGCGTCGGTACGGGTGTGCAGTTCCTCGATGGCGAGGGTGGTCGCGCCGACGTCCGCGGCGTCCAGGGCGCAGTCGCGGCGGAGGGCCGACTCGGTTTCCCGTGCGGTGGCGATCTCCACGCGGAGGCGGTCCCGCTGATCGGACAGCTTGGCGGCAGCCTCCTCGAGGTCGTCTGGCCCGAGTGGGCTTTCGTGCGGGGGCATGCCGTTCATTGCTGAGCCGCTCCCGCCGTCAGCCTGGCGTTCAGTGCTTGCGGGGTTTCGTACTGCTGGACAAGGTTGCGCAGGACTGCGGGGTGCACATCAGCATGAGGCCTCCTTCGAGCGCGGAATCGGTACAGCAATGAGCGGCCCCTCGGATACCCGCACGGCGAGGGCGTATGCCCTCGCGTTTCGTGTTACGGGAGTCCTGGATTGTGTTACAGCCGGAGAATGGCGGGACGTGAAGTGTGGTGTGCAGGGGGCCGCAGGTGCCGTGGTCCCGCAGGGGAGGGGGATAACCGTGCCCTTACGATCCGGCAGTAGGCGTAAACGAACCCGTTGACCCGATAGGGGCGTTGGTGAGCTTTTATATCCAATCTGGATGTCCCGAGGTTCTGAAGGTTGAAACCGCTGATGACATGGCCGATGCGGTGGGTCAGCTCTATCCTCTGGAGACCGAGCATGCGGTCTTGGTCTGGAACTGGATTCCGGTGCTGCTGGAGTATCGCTACGATATTCCGGTGTTGCTCGACGACCTAGTGCCGCTGCTTGAGGAGATTCAGCGTGCGGAGTTCTCCGAAACGCGGGTCTATTGGGGTTCGGACACCTTCTCCACTGAATGGCAGATCCGTCGGGAGGGAGAATTGCTGAGAATCGATTCCCGCTGGATGGCCGTGTCCGGAAGTTATGAGTCCCTTCTCAACGACAGAAGTCAATTGACGGTCGAGATCCGCTCGTTCGTCGCCGAGTGGCTGAAGGTTCTGCGACGGATTGCGTACGATCTCGGCGCCCAGCCCTCCGTACGTCTTGAGGATCACGACATAGCGGTCCGGGTGAACGCTCTGCTGACGCCATCGCACTGACCGCCTTCTCACCGTGACCGCTCCATCCGGACGGTGAACGGCTCCCCAGCAGAAGGAGCCGCGACAGTCAGGGTGAGCCTCGTCAGCCGCTCGCCCCACGACTCGCGCAGCAACGGGTCGTCGAGGTCGCGGTGTTCGAGCCGGGCGGTGGCGCGCTCCGGGGCCCAGGTGATCAGCAACGAGTGGCCGTCGGCGGTGACCTGTGCCTGTCCCTCGGCCAGTTCGACGTCTCCCGCTAGGAGGTGCCGTAGCAGTACGGGGGTGGCGAGGTCCGGCGTCCAGTGGTCCTCGATCAGGACGTGGGCCGGGGTGTCCGCCGTGGCGCGTATCAGGCGTACGGACCGGCGCCAGGTGTGCAGCAGGTCCGGCGGGTACGCGGCGGCGAGGTCGGCGTGCAGGGTGGCCGCGGCGGGGGTGAGGTCGACGCGTACGTCCTCCGCCCGGTGGTTGGCGCCCGGCTGCTGGGCGGCGCCTGGGTCGGGGACGTTGTGCCAGGCGCTCTGGAGGGGCCAGGCCTGGTAGCGGTCGGGGCCGAAGCTGGCGGCGGTGTAGGTCGGTTGGCCGATGTCGACGACCAGGGGGCGGCCGTTCAGGGCGACCCAGTACGAGCCCACGTCGAGGTGGTTGTGCCGCTCGCCGTTGTGGCCCGCCTTCGCCGCCAGGGTCAGGCCGGCGGCCGTGCCCGGCGTCTCCCTGGCGACGAGGACCTGGACCCGGGGCAGCCAGGTTTCCCGTGCCGCCCAGGCAGCGGGCCCTTCGGCGGTAGTGGTGGCCAGGGCGTGGCGCCAGCGTGGGGCGCAGAGTCCGGCGAGTGCTCGGCCGAGGCCCGCCCGGGGGCGTACGGTCGGTCCTCCGCGTGCGCATGCCAGGGCGTGGGCGCGGACGTCGGGGTCGGACAGCCGCTCGCCCCACTGGAAGAGCAGGTGCCAGGGCTGGTCGGGCCACAGCCGGGCGGGGGCGTCGCCGGCGTTGACGTACCAGTCGCCGGCGAGATGCATACGGTGCGGGAACTTGCTGAGCGGGCCGAATACGGGCAGGTCGCGGGCGTCGAGCGCGGGGCCGCCGGCGTCGGAGAGCAGGTCGAGGGCTTCCAGGAGCCGGCCGGCGCCCTGCCACCAGTACGCGACGCCTTCGTCGATCCCGCCGTCGTCGGGGAGCACCGCGACGTAGTGGTCCAGGCCCTCGACGACGAGCCGTACGAGCCGCGCCCGCCGTTCCTCGTCGTCGGCCAGCAGGAGGGCAGCGGCGAGAACCGCCCCATGGATCCAGGGGTTCCAGTTGTGGGCGTCCCCGTCGAGCCCGATCCAGTGCCAGTCCCGGGTACGCTCGAACGGCGTCAGCACCCGCAGGTCCACCTCCCGCCTGAGCCGCCTGCGCAGCCCGGGGACGCGGGTGTCCAGATGCGGGCCGAGTACGTGGTCGGCCCAGGCCAGCAGGGACGCCACCTCGGCGGCCCCCAGGTCGAGGAACGGCTCGTCCGGGTCCGGCAGCACCTCGTCGCTGGCCTTGGCGTAGCGGTCGTGGGGCGCCCAGCACCAGGTGCTGGTCTCGGCCAGAGCCATCAGGGCGTCGGCCGCGGCGTCGAGGTACGGGGCGGCACCGGGTGGGGCGTCGGCCGGGGCCACCTCGCCGGTGAGTGTGGCGGCGAGTACGAAGAGCGTGGCCCGCTCGCGCAGCCGCCGGGCGGAGTCCTCGTACGCGGTCCGCACCCCGTCCCGGAACGTCCGGGCCCAGTCGGATGCGGTCAAGACCGGTGCGTTCCGGCGGAGTTCAGCCGCGGCCTCCTCCAGCAGCCCTCCGCGCGTGCCGGCGTCCACCGCCTCCCACACCGAGCGCGCGGTGACCGTGGGGACGGGGAGCCGCATAGGGGCATCGCGTAGGAGTTCGACCAGCGGATCGGGGCTCAGGGTCGTCAGGGTCGGGGTCAGGCGGCTCCGTAGGGAGCGGCACGCGGGGGACTCCGGCTCCGGCTCTACCAGGCCCATTATCTCTCCTGATCGATTCTGTTCGAAATCGTTGACTCGGGACTATGCCACGGGATGAGGTGGCAACGCCATGCATCCATCCACCCATCACCCACCACCGCCTTCCGGAGGAAGCAGTGTCGCCTGACGAGGACCGGGACCTCGCCCCGTACACCGGCTGGACCAGGGCGCACTGGACCGCGCTCGCCGACCGGATGCTCGCCGCCGCCCAGCCGTACGCCTCCCCGGCGGGAGCCCGGATCGACCTGCCCGGCCCGGCGAGCGCGAACGGCGCGGTCTCCGACGGGCTTGAGGGTTTCGCCCGCACCTTCCTGCTCGCCGGTTTCCGTATCGCGGGGGAGCGGGGCGCGGACCCCGGCGGGCCGCTCGGCGGTCTGCTGGAGCGGTACGCGGGCGGGCTCGCGGCGGGCACCGATCCGCATTCGCCCGAGGCGTGGCCCCGCCCCGACCAGCTCGGCCAGGCCAAGGTCGAGGCCGCCTCCATCGCCCTGGTGCTGCAGCTGACCAAGCCCTGGCTGTGGGACCGGCTCGACGACGGGGTGCGCGAGCGGGTCGTCGACTGGCTGGGGACCGTCGTCGGACAGCCCTATCCGCCCATCAACTGGGTCTGGTTCAGGATCGTCGTCGAGTCGTTCCTGCGGGAGGCCGGCGGACCGTGGTCGGCCGCCGATATCGAGGAGGACCTGGCCGTCCACGCCTCGCTGCGCCGGGCGGGCGGCTGGCTCAGCGACGGGCAGGAGCGGGCCTTCGACCACTACACGGGCTGGGCGCTGCACCTGTACCCGCTGCTGTGGACCCATCTGTTCGACGTCACCGGCACGCTGTGCCCGCCGGCCCTCCGGGAGACCTGGGCCGCGGACCTTACGCGCTACCTCGACGATGCGGTGTGCCTGGTCGGCGCGGACGGCTCGCCGCTGCTGCAAGGACGCAGTCTCACCTACCGCTTCGCCGCCGCCGCGCCCTTCTGGGTAGGCGCGATCACCGGGGCGGGCGGGCAACCGCCGGGACTCGTACGCCGCGCGGCCAGTGGCATCGTCCGGCACTTCGCCGAACGCGGAGCCCCCGACGGGGACGGACTGCTGGGCCTCGGCTGGCACGCCGCCTGGCCCGCGATGCGGCAGTCCTACTCCGGGCCGGCATCGCCGTACTGGGCGGCCAAGGGCATGCTCGGGCTGATGCTGCCCGAGGACCACCCCGTATGGACGGAGCCGGAACTCCCGCTGCCGGTGGAGACCGGGGACGTCGTACGGGTCGTCGAGGCGCCCGGCTGGCTGGTCTCCGCGCGGCGCAGCGACGGCATCGCGGTGGTGCTCAACCACGGCACCGACCACGCGCTCCCCGGCGACACCAGCGCGGACTCGCCGCTGTACGCACGGCTCGGCTACTCCACCGCCACCGTGCCCTCGTTGACCGCCGCGTCGGCGGCCGACCCGGTCGACAACGCGGTCGTACTGCTCGACGGGGACGGCCGGGCCAGCCACCGCACCGGGTTCGAGACGCTGTTCGTCCGCGAGCTTCCCGGCGGTGTGCTCGCCGCCGCCTCCCGGGGGCCGGTGCGCTGGGTCGACAGCGGCGGCGACGACTCGCCCGACCACGGCTCCGGCCGGACCGGGCCGACGACGCCGGGGCCCGTGGTCACCGTCGCCTCGGTGCTGCGCTCGGGGGTTGAGGTCCGGCTCGTCAGGGTGGACGCCCCGGCATCGGCGGCGGCATCGGCGGCGGGCGGGAGCGGGGGCTCTGTGCGGATGGGCGGTTGGCCGGTCGCGGCCGACACCCCGCCCGAGACGTGGGCGGGCACGGGCCGCACGGGCGCCGGGCCGTACGCGGAGGCGGGCACCGCGTCCCTGCGTTCGTCGCTGCGCGGCCTGCGGGGGCTGCACCGCGGCGGAGTCGCCACCGGGAAGGACGACAGCCCGCTCGGCGCCCGGACCGCGACGCCGTGGCTGGCCACGGACGGTGTGCCGTACGGCGATGTGCTCGCTGCCGTGGTGACCCTCGACGGTGGTGGCCAGAGCGACGGTGGTGGCCAGAGCGACCAGGGCGGGCCCGATCCCGCCGTCTCCGTTCACCCGGGCCCCGACGGTGGCCACCGGGCCCGGCTGACCTGGCCGGACGGTCTCACCACCGACGTCGAGCTGTCTGCGGTGCCCCCGCTGCCCCCGCTGCCCCCGGTGACCCCCTGACCGGCTCGGTCCGCTCCGACCCGCCGGTGCGTCGACGGCCCGTACAACAACGGCCGTACGTCACCGGCGGGTCCGCCGCGCCCTCACAGCGCCCGGGCCCGCCTGACCGACGAGTCACGGAGGATCAGCTCCGGCAGGATGAGCACGCGCTGCGCCGGGCGGCGCTTGCCCTCCATGAGCCTGGACACCATCATCTCGACCGCGACCCGGCCGACCCGGGCCTTGGGCGGGCGTACGGCCGTCATCGCCGGTTCCGCGAGATGGGCCACCTCGTCGTCGTAGCTGACCAGGGCCATGTCGTCGGGGATGGAGTACCCCTGTTCGGCGAGGTATTGGGCGACCGACATCGCGTCGGGGTCGCTGTGCACGATCAGCGCGGTGATCCGGGACCCTCGGCACCGGTCGAGGATGCCCTCGATGATCTGCCGGTGGCCCGGCTGGTCGAGGGCGACGCTTTCGCGGACCACGAACTCGCTGGGCAGGTCGAGCTCCGTGCACGCCTTCAGCCAGCCCTGGGCGAGATGGGACGAGTGCGGGCTGCCCTTGGACAGCACCAGACCGATCCGGCGGTGGCCGTGCTCGTGGAGGTGGCGTACGGCCAGCTCCAGGCCGACCGCGTGGTCGCTGCGCACCCACTCCAGCTGGCGCGGGGTCGGCGTCCACTGCGAGGTCTGCCGCTCCACCAGGATGGTCGGCACCGGCAGATTGCTGATCCAGCCGATCAGCTCGTCGACGCCGCTGCCCTCCAGATTGGGCGCCAGCAGCAGCCCCTGGACCTGCTTGGCCTCGATCAGCCGGCTGATCTGGCGGCGGTCCTCGGCCTGGTTGTAGCTCGATCCGCGCAGTTGGAGCTGGACGCCGAGCCCGGCCGCCGCCGAGCGGGCGCCGCTGACGATCGAAGGCCAGTAGAAGTCCAGGGAGGGTACGACCATGCCGATCGTGAAGGGCACGGGCGTGGGGCGGGGCCGGCGGGCCGGGGCCTGGTCGAGATCGGTCGGCAGGGTGGCGCCGCCGTGCACTTTGGTGAGCAGGCCGCGGGCGGCGAGGGCGGTGATATCGCGCCGTACGGTCAGTTCGCTGACGTCGAGCAGCCGGGCGAGGTCGCGGACCCGCACGGTGCCGTGCCGGCGCAACTCGTCCATCAGGCGTTCCCTGCGCTGAAGGGCGAAAGGTCGGTCTGCGCTCATCGGGCCCCCTCGGCCATTCGGTCAACGGCCTGATGGCCTGTTCGAGTCTGAACGAATCGCTTCGATTGTGTTCGATCTATAGCGGATATGTGCTGCTGCCCACTATCCCTGTTCCAACGTGTTCGGCGGGTCCCAATGTGTTCTACGCAACACGGGATTTAGCAGGACATAGCAACTTCGCGATTTCACGACTTCGCGTCAGATGGCAACGGTGCCGGTCCAGACCGGCCTAGGGAAGGACTCGACGCCCGATGCAGACGAAGCCCAACGCGCTGGTCGTCATGAGCAGGCCGAGCTTCGACGCGCACTTCGACTCCGCCCGGCTCGCGCGGCTGGCGGATCTGGTGGCCCTGGGCGACCCGGTCTGGACCGACGACCTCGACCATCCGGCGGTGCGGGCGCGCCTGGCGGAGGTGGAGGTCATGCTCACGTCCTGGGGCGCGCCCAAACTGACACCGGAGCGGATCGCCGCGGCCCCCGCGCTGCGGGCGGTGCTGCACTGCGCCGGCAGCGTACGGGGGCTGGTGGACGAGGAGGTGTGGCGCCGTGGGATCCAGGTGACCAGCGGCGCGGACGCCAATGCGATTCCCGTCGCCGAGTACACCCTGGCGGCCATCATCTTCGCCGGCAAGAAGGCCCCGTTCCTCGCCGCCGACGAGGAACGCGCCTACCAGGGCTGGGGCACGGTGTCGGGATACGGCGACCTGTCCAACTTCGGCCGGACCGTGGGGGTCGTCGGCTTCTCGCGGATCGGCCGCCGGGTGGTCGACCTGCTCAAGATCCTCGGGGACACCACCTGCCTGGTCGCCGATCCGTACGCGGACGCGGAGGAGGTGAAGCGGGCGGGCGCCACCCTGGTCCCGCTGGAGGAACTGCTTCCGCGCGTCGATGTGCTGTCCCTGCACGCTCCGGAACTGCGGGAGACCCGCCACCTCATCGGCGCCGACCAGCTCAGCCTGCTTCCCGATCACGCGACCGTGATCAACACGGCGCGCGGCAGTCTCATCGACTCCGACGCGCTTGCCGCCGAATGCGCCTCCGGACGCCTCTTCGCCATCCTCGACGTCACCGACCCCGAACCCCTGCCCATCGACTCGCCACTGAGACACCAGGCCAGCGTGATGATCACCCCGCATATCGCGGGCTCGCTCGGCACGGAGATCGGGCGTCTCACCGACCACGCCATGGACGAGCTGGCCCGGTGGACCGCGCGCGAACCCCTGCAGTCCGAGATCACCGCGGAGGCGCTGGCGCTCGGCCTGAGCGCCTGACCGCCGCACCGTCTGACCGCCGCACCGCCTGAGCCCCCCGGGCGCCCAAACCCCCCGGGCGCCCCCCGAGCCTCGCTCACCCCACCAGGCGCCACCCCCCGCGACACGCACCACCCGCAACGCCCCTCCCGCAACACACCCCTCATCACAAGGAGCCGCTCCCGTGATACGCACCCTCAAAGGACCCGCCAGAGGCGTGACCGCCGCCGTCGCGCTGTCCCTGCTAGCCGTCGGCTGCGGCAGCGACGGGGGCAGCGGCAAGACCGCCGACGGCAAGACCATCGTCAAGGTCGCGGTGTGGGACTACGAGAAGACCCCCGAGTTCAAGGCGCTGATCGACGGATTCGAGGCCGAGAACCCGAAAATCGACGTACAGCCGGTCGACATCCTCTCCGCCGACTACTCCAACAAGGTCACCACCATGCTCTCCGGCGGTGACAACACCGACGTGCTGACCATGAAGAACGTCACCGACTACGCCCGCTACGGCACCCGCGGCCAGCTCCAGTCGCTCACCACCGACGTCAACAAGCTCGACAAGGCCAAGTACTCCGGCCTCGACGCCTTCGACCTCAAGGGCGAGTACTACGCCGCGCCGTACCGGCAGGACTTCTGGGTGCTCTTCTACAACAAGGACCTCCTCAAGAAGAGCGGCGCGGACCTGTCCGAGCTCACCTGGTCCGACTACGCCGACCTGGCCAAGAAGCTCACCACCGGTTCGGGCTCGTCCAAGGTCTACGGCAGCTACCACGAGACCTGGCGCTCGGTGGTGCAGGCGATCGCTGCCGCGCAGACCGGTGGGGACCAGCTGAGCGGCGACTACGGATTCTTCAAGAAGCAGTACGAGCTGGCGCTGGACCTGCAGAAGTCCGGAGCCGTGCTGCCGTTCGCCACGGCCAAGACCCAGCAGACCAAGTACGACGCGGAGTTCTCCACCGGCAAGGCCGCGATGGTGCCCATGGGCACCTGGCTCGCGGCCCGTCTGCTGCAGCTGAAGGCCGAGGGCAAGAACGACGTCGACTGGGGCATGGCACCGCTGCCGCAGACCGATGCGAACGGTAAGACGGTCACCTTCGGCTCCCCGACCGCGTTCGCCGTGAACAAGAAGGCCAGGAACTCCGAGGCGGCCAAGAAGTTCGTACTGTGGGCCTCCGGCCCCAAGGGAGCGGCCGCGATCGCCAAGGTCGGCGTCGTTCCGTCGTACACGGATGACGCAGTCATGAAGAACTTCTTCGGCGTCAAGGGCATGCCGAACGACGACCTGTCCAAGAAGGCCATGAGCCCGGACAAGGTCGCGCTGGAGATGCCGGTCAGCCCGAAGTCCTCCGACATCGACCAGATCCTCAAGGAGGAGCACGAGCTGGTGATGTCCGGTGAGAAGTCCATCGACAAGGGCATCGATGAGATGGAATCCCGCGTGAAGTCCGAAGTCGAATGAGCGAGCTCTCCGGCGCCACGGCCGCGGCTGCGGCCACAACCACAACCGCAGCCACGGCCACGGCCACAACGACGGCCAGGACGACGGGCGGCCTCGACAAGACCTCCGGCGCCGGCGGCCCCGGCAAGACCTCCAACGCCGCTGCCCTCAAGCGGCGCCGCCGCCGCACCGCGCTGGTGGGCTGGAGCTTCATCCTGCCGAACCTGCTGGGCTTCGCCGCCCTGACCCTGGTTCCGGTGGTCTTCACGCTGCTGTTGTCGTTCACCGACTGGAACTCGTACAACACCCCCCAGTGGATCGGGTTCGACAACTTCCGCCGGATGTGGGACAACGACAACTTCTGGACAGCGCTGACCAACACCTCCTGGTACGCGGCCGGGCACATCCCGCTCACCATGGCGGCCTCCCTCGGCCTGGCGGTGCTGCTCAACCAGAAGCTGCGCGGTGTCGCCTTCTTCCGTACGGCCTTCTTCTTCCCCTACATCACCTCGCTCGTCGCGGTGGCCGTGGTGTGGAACATGCTGTTCAGCCCGGACACCGGTCCGGTGAACCAGCTGCTGAAGGCCGTCGGGGTGGCCCATCCGCCGGGGTGGACCACCGACACCGACTGGGCGCTGCCCGCGGTGATCATCACCAGCGTGTGGCGGGACATGGGCTACTACATGGTGCTGTATCTGGCCGGGCTCCAGGCCATCCCGGCGGAGCTGTACGAGGCGGCCAGGGTGGACGGCGCCGGTGCGTGGAAGCGGTTCTGGCATGTCACGGTGCCGTCGCTGCGGCCGACGACGTTCTTCGTCCTGGTCATGCTGACGGTCTCCAGCTTCAAGGTCTTCGACCTGGTGCAGGTCATGACCGAGGGCGGCCCCGGCCGCTCCACGCTGGTGCTGTCCCAGCTCATCTTCAGGGAGGGCATCACCCAGGGCCGGTTCGGCTACTCCTCGGCCATCTCCCTGGTGTTGTTCCTCATCGTCCTGATCATCACCGTGACCCAGTTCCGATTCCAGCGGAGGAACGAACGATGAAGACGACCGCGCGGCCGGGCGGGCCGGGGCGGATCATCGGCCGGGCTCTGCTGTACGTGGTGCTGACGGTGCTGTCGGCGGCGGTCCTGGTGCCGTTCGTATGGATGCTGGTGTCCTCGCTGAAGACCGACAACGAGGTCTTCACGGTCCCGATCCAGTGGATCCCGAAGTCCTTCCACTGGGAGAACTTCTCCGACATCTGGACCGCGATCCCGCTGTGGACCTACCTGGGCAACTCGCTGTTCCTCAGCGTCGTCATCACCGCACTACAGGTCCTGACCGGCAGCTTCGCGGCCTACGGCTTCGCCAAGATGAGCTTTCCCGGGCGCGACGCCGTCTTCCTCGCCTACATCGCCACCATCGCGGTGCCGTGGCAGGCGTACATGGTGCCGCAGTACATCATGATGCAGAAGCTGGGCCTGGTGAACACGCATCTGTCGCTGATCCTGCTCCAGGCGTTCGGCGCGTTCGGCGTCTTCCTGATGCGCCAGTTCTACCTGACCATTCCGGACGAGCTCAGCGAGGCGGCGCGTCTTGACGGGCTGAGCGAGTACGGCATCTGGGCGCGGATCGTGCTGCCGCTGTCGAAGCCCGCGCTGGCCAGCCTCGCCCTGCTGACCTTCGTCAGCACCTGGAACGACTACATGGGTCCGTTCATCTATCTGACGGACAACAACCTCTGGACAGTGCAGCTCGGCCTGCGGTCGTTCGTGGGCATGTACAGCTCCCAGCACGCGATGATCATGACCGGCTCGGTGCTGTCCGTGCTGCCGATCCTGGTGGTCTTCCTGCTCGGCCAGCGGTACTTCGTCCAGGGCATCTCCACCAGCGGGATGAAGTGAGGCGGCCGGGATGAGCACACCGAGTACGCAGGTGACCGGCCGCAGGCTCCGGCTGAACGTCGGCCACGACTCGTGGGACCTCATCTGGTCCCATGTCCACCGGGTCCTGGTGGTCAACCTCGGCGTGGCGGTCACCAACCTGCCGCTGCTGCTGGCCCTGGCCGCCGAGCACCAACCCTGGCGGTACCCGGTCTTCTTCGGCCTGCTCTCGCTCGGGGCAGGCCCGTCCCTCGCCGCGGTGTTCGCCTACCTCAGGCGCACCGCCGACGACGAACGGGCGCCGGTGACCGACCTGTTCCGCGGCTACCGGCGCCTGTTCACCCGGGCGCTCCTCGGCTGGACCCCCTTCGTACTGCTGATCGCCGTGGCGGCCACCGACCTGGCCGCCCTCTGGGGGTCCGCGCTCGGGTCGGCCCTGGCGCCGCTGCTGACCGTGGTGATCCTCCTGGCGCTGAGCTCCGGAGTCGTCGCGATGGCAGGCCTGGCCCAGGACCCGGCCGAAAACCCGACCGTATCCCGGCACACCCTGCTGGCGGCCTGCTACGCCTCGGTGCGCCGCTGGCCGCTCGCGCTGCTGAACCTCGGCCTGCTGGGCGTCTCCCTGGCGCTCGTCAACCAGGCTCCGCTGCTGGGGCTTGCCGTGGTGCCGGGCTGCGCGCTGTTCGTCGTATGGCGCGACTGCGGCGCGATGCTGGAGTCGGTGCGGGGCGGCGGCCACGTCGCTCCGGCGGAGGAACACACCTGAGAACCGGCCTTTCCGCGCCGCCGTCGTTACGCGTCGCGGACTCACGGAATCGCGGAATCGCGGGATTCCTTGTCTTCACCTTGTCTCCGGCTTGTTACGGAGGCTGCGCAAGTCGGAATCGCGCTAGCCTCCCGTACGTCAGTCATTCTCATTGAATTCGGCGGTAGCGCACTGCCGCCCGGGCCCCGCACTGGACCGCGTCCTACCTCGAATGCCAGACCCTGGGTAACAAGCTCGCCCAGCAGGGTCGTCTCACCGGGTTCAATTGCGTTGCCAAGGGCAATGGAATCTGGATGATGCCTTGGTAGATCGCGAATATCGCGATGAATTAATCAAGGCTGCCGGCACCGCACTGCGTACCCGCTCTGCGGGAAATCCGCGCCAATAACCGGCACCCGGCGAACCGCCCCGCCGTTGACAGCACCGGACCCCCGCCGCTGCTGTCAACGGCGGAGGTGCGTCTGCGTGCGGGTGGAGGGTGGAGTCGCGCGACCGACACAGGCCGTGCGAAACCTCCCTGAGCGGGGAGTTGTTGAGTACGATCACCTCGTCCCATTGCCCCGTGTTGCCCCGTGCACAGCCGTCCGGAGAATTCTTGTTGCGGTCCCGCAGACGTCGTCGGTCCTCCCGGTGGGACACCTGGGAGACGCGGGCGACGGTCCTGGGCGTGGCGCGCACCCTGACGTCGGCCACCCGCCTGCTGGATGTGCTGCCCCTGCTGCGGCCGGACGACATCGAGATCTATCTGACGATCGACCCCGGCTCGGCTTTCGACGCCGGTCTGGTGGACTATCTGGCGTCGCTCGGCCCCACGGTCCTGCCCTGGCGGGAAGCGCGGCGGCGGCGCTTCGACCTCGCGGTGGCGTGTACGGTCCACCGGTCGATGTGGCACCTGGACGCGCCGCTGATGGTGCTGCCACATGGCGCCGGATACAACCGCCTGATCGCCGAGTCGACCGGGAACACCGTCTCGGCGGTGGGGCTCTCCCGGCGGGAGCTCACCCGCTTCGGACGCGTGATCCCCCGGATCATCGGGGTGTCCCACGAGGAGCAGATCGGGCGTCTGGCCAAGTCGTGCCCTGCGGCGGTGAGCCGTGCGCTGCTGGTCGGCGACCCGTGTTTCGACCGGATGGAGCGGAGCCTGTCCCTGCGTGACGAGTACCGCAAGGCACTCGGCGTGGTGGGCGGCCGTCGGCTCGTCGTGGTCAACAGCACCTGGAGCGAACATTCGCTGATCGGTACCTGCCCGGACCTCCCGCTGCGGCTGGTACGGGCGCTGCCGACAGATGAGTTCGCCGTCGCCGTCGTGCTGCACCCCAACGTATGGACCAAGCACGGCACGCCACGCGTCCTGGGCCGGCTGGCGTCGGCCATGGACGCCGGTCTGCTGGTCATCCCGCCGGAACAGGGCTGGCAGGCCACGCTGGTCGCGGCCGACTGCGTCGTCGGCGACCACGGCTCCACCACCTTCTACGGCGCGGCCCTCGACCGCGCCACCGCGGTGCTGGGCACCGGGGAGGAAGAGCTGGACCCGGCGTCTCCCACCGCCGCGTTCGTACGGGCCGCACCACGCCTGGACCCCGACGGCGACCTGCACCAGCAGCTGCGTCACGCGCTCGACCAGCACGTTCCGGGCAGTCTCAGCCACCTCACGGACCGGACGCTGGGCGCCCGTGGCGAGGCCGCGCGGATCCTCCAGCGCGAGATGTACCGGCTGCTGCCGGACCATGTACGCGCCCCCGAGGAAGCCCCGCGGCCGGAGCCGCTTCCCGCGCCCGAGCCGCGCCGGTCCGCTTCCGCGCGGCGCACGGCGACCTTCGACGTCCAGGGCCAGGTCGTCGATGGAGTGGTGGAGGTACGGCGGTTCCCGGTGCTGCCCGGCCACCAGGGGACGAGGGGGTTCTTCGCCGTCACCGCGGAGGAGACCAACCTGCTGTGGCTCCAGACCGCCGAGGTCAGCGTGCGCGCCGCCCCGCACGCCGCCGTCCCGCCCGAGCGCTGGGTGGCGGAGCAGGCCGTACGGCTCCCCGGTGTGGCCGTCACCGTCGCCGCGCTCGGCCACGGACGGCATCTGGTGCGGCTGCGCGACGGCCGGGCGTGGGAGGCCGCCGCCGAGCGGGCGTGGGGGGAGGCGGACCCGGAGCTGGACCCGGTGGTGCTCGGCTGCGCGGTGAACGTGTGGCTCACCAGCGGCGGCGCGGCCGCCGACCTGGGCCAGGGCCTGACGGTGCGTACGGGCGCCCAGGAGACGAGGGTGCGCCTGGACCCCCGGCCCTGACTCACTCATCGCTCACTCATCAGCGGTGACGCGGACCGTCCTCAGCAGCGCCTGCCGCTGCTGACGGCAGAACTCCGCCAGCCGCTCGTCGTGCGCCTCGGCCGCGATCCCGATGAGCTGGTCCAGCGCCTCCTCCCACTTGGTGTGCTGGCCCAGCCTCGCGGCCCATGTCACGGCGTCGGCCAGAGCGCTCATGGCCTCGTCCACCGTCCCCTCGGCCCGGTGCACCCGGCCGAGGACGATGCCGATCCGCGACCGCATCGGGTCGTCGTCCGTCTCCTCCACGATGCCCCGCGCCTCGGTCAGCACCGTACGCGCCTGCTCGTACCGGCCGGCGTGGAACAGCGCCTGGCCGACGTTGTAGCTCTGGACGACCACCCCGTGCAGGTCCCCGGCGGCCTCGTTGGCCTCCTTGGCCCGCTGGAACAGGTCCAGCGCCTCCAGCGGCCGGCCGTGCGCCAGGCGCAGCAGCCCGTCGGTCTCCCAGATCACCCCGGGCAGCCGGGGGTCGCTCACCAGGCCGAGCAGTTCCCCGGCCCGGGCCAGCTCGTCCGCCGCCCGGTCCAGCTCCTTCAACTCGTAGTAGGCGCGCGCCAGCTGGTTGCGCATCCGCACCTCGGCGTCGACGCGCCCCTCCCACTGCGCGGCCTCCACGCCGAGGCGGTGCGACTCGATCCAGTCCCCGTAGTGCTTACGGGTGTGGTACAGCGTCCACAGCGACTGGCACAGCCGCCACACCGCGTCGTGCCAGCCGTGCTCGGCCGCCGCGCGGAGCACGGGCAGCAGATTGGTCCGCTCCGTGTCCAGCCACTCCAGCGCCTCGGTCCGGCCGGCGAAGGTGGGCGCCGCGGCCCGCAGCGCTGCCTCGTCGTCGCCGACTGACGGAGCGAGCCGGAACCGGTCGCCCGCCGCGGCACGGTCGGCGGCGTCCGCCGCCACCCGGTAGTACGCCACGACGCGGCCCAGCAGGGCCGTACGGACCGACTCGGCCTCATGAGCCTCGGCGCGCTCCCGGGCATGCAGCCGCACCAGGTCGTGCAGCCGGAACCACTCGCCGCGCTCGTCCACACGCGTGGCCATGTGGGCGGCCAGCAGATCACCCAGCGCGTCCGCGACCCGGGCGCCGCCGACGGCCCGGGCCAGGGACTCGGTGAACGTCGGGCCCGGATGGACGCCCAGCAGGTGGTACAGCCACCGCGTATGCGCCGGAAACGTCTCGTACACCGCGTCGAACACCGGCCCGACCCCGGCCGCGTCCGGATCCCCACCCGCCGGGTCCGTACGCCGCAGCCGCTGCCGCTCGTCGGCCAGCTCCGCCAGCACCCGGTCCACGCTCAACCGGCCCGAGCTGACCAGCCGCGCCCCCACCGCACGCAGCGCCAACGGCAGCCCGCCGCACATCCGCACCAGTTCGGCCAGCGCGGTCTCCGCCCCGTGCGGCCCACTCAGCCAGCTGCGCACCAGACGCGTCCCGGCCTCCTGCGTCAGCGGCTCGACCTCGACGTCCTCCGCGCCGTCCAGCACAAGACCGGGCAGCTGGGTCCGGCTGGTGATCACCGTCATCCCGCCGGTCGCGGCCAGGGGCCGTACCTCGGCCGCGTGCTGCGCGTTGTCCACGACGACCAGCAGCCGACGGCCCGCGGTGACCGACCGGAACATCGCCGTACGGTCGGCGAGGGACGCCGGTACGTAGCTCTCGTGCACTCCCAGCGCCCGCAGGAACCCGCCCAGCACCCCGCCGACATCCACGCCCCCGTCACGGCGCACCGCCGCCAGATCCGTGTACAACTGCCCGTCCGGGAACTGATCCACCACCTGCCAGGCCCAACGGCACACCAGCGCCGTCTTCCCCACCCCGCCGAGCCCGCTGACCACCACCACGGGCGGCGCCGGATCCGACCGCGCGCGGTCGACCAGCGCATGCAGAACGGCCAGCTTCTCCTCGCGGTTCACAAACCCGCGCGGCGCGGGCGGCACTTGCCGGGGCACCGGGGGCGGCGGAGGGGGTGCCTGGTAGAGGTTCATCGCCTCGATCAGCCGCGCCTGGATCAACCCACCGTGCACGGTCCCGCCGTACACGGCGTTGTGCCCGTCGCCGTCGCCGTCGCCGTCGCCGTCACCGCCACGGCCCTCGCCGTCCCTGCCGCCCACGTGTAGCGTCTCCCTCCGCCTCAGCAGCCCCCGCAGACGGTGGCTGGGCGGCCGCTGACCGCCGGACGACGCTACCAGCGCGGGGTGGTTGGCGGCAGCGATCATCCCCGCGTGCGCGGGGCGGGCCCGCTGCCGGGAGGCTACGGGACGTATGACGAGGAGCTATCCCCGCCGACGCGGGGCGGACGTCGACTCCATCCTCGCCGAGACGTTGACGGCTGAGCTATCCCCGCCTGCGCGGGGCAGACCTGGCAAACATGAGCCAGTCAACCCTCTACCACGAGCTATCCCCGCCTGCGCGGGGCAGACTCTTCATGAGCTGTGACGCTACCACGGTCGTTGGGCGAATTGGCCCGGGCGGCGTTATCGGTAGCTCATCCCCCGCCGCTCTCCGGAAGCGCATGTGCCACGAACGTCGGCGGCGCGTCATTGAGGGACCAGCCGAGGGCGATGGCAAGGGTCAGCGGGCCGTTGAAGAAGAGGAGGCCCTCCGCCGGGATACCGGTTTCGGCGGACCAGGTATTGCGGGCGGTATGCCATTGGGCGCGAATGTGGGTGGTGATCGCTGTGAAGTGGTCGGGGTCCTCGGGGATGTTGCCGTCCGCCTCGACGATGACGACCGCGCCGCACGGAGCGGTGGGGGCTGTGCGGTTGTCGGGGTCGAAGAAGTAGCCGGTGGGGCGGCCGTCGGGGAGGAGAGGGTTGCCGGTTTCGGCGACGTGGCGGGCTTGGCTGATCATCTGGTCGCGTCCGGCGAGGCGGACGATGAGGGCGAGGCGTTGGTGGCCAGGGTGGCCGGGCCCTATCGCTGGGTTGTGGATGATCAGGGGGTCGGTTGGGGGTCTGAGGGCAGCGGCGGCGAGGGCTTGTGATGCGGGTGTGGGTGCGTGACGGAGGGCGCCGTGCAGGCGGATGCCCGGGACGACCTGCTCGGTGGTCGGGGAGTAGTGGGCGATGGCGGGGCCGCCGCCCAGGGGCTGGAGGGCCTGGCCAAGACGGTAGCCGTCGTGGAGGGACATCAGCGAGTAGAGGCCGACGTCGGCGAGGTCTCCTCCGGTGCTGAGAACTTCGGCGCAGCGGGCGTCGATGAGGCGGCCGAGCAGCGTGATCTGCTCCGGCGACATGACGGGGGTGTGGTCGCTGGGCCACAGTTGGCCACGGTCGAGGACGAGCAGGGCCGCGTGTTGGTCGCGCGCGGCGTTGCGCATTGCCATGGCGCGGGTGTCTGAGGGGGACGTGGGGTAGAGGGCGAGCAGGATGCCGAGACCGCGGTCGCGAGTCATGGACCAGCCGGTCAGGACTCCGGTCACGCCGATGACGAAGGCCACGTAGAGGAGCCAGACGTTCGGGGTCCAGCTCTCCAAGACGTTGGGCACGACACCGAGGGCGACAGAGGCCGCCACGGTCATCAGCAGCGTGCCCGCCCCTTTGCGCGTGCTGAGCAGGTCCGCCAGTCGGCGCCAGGTCTCACGCACGTATCAGAGCTTCCTGCCGTACGAAGACGGCGGGCGACGGACCGGTGATTTCCAGGAGCGTGAACTCCTGGTCGGGCAGCGGGTTGTCGGGGCGGCCCATGGCAGGATCGTCCGCGGTCCACAGGCGGCCGGTGCGTACCTGGACCTCGACCGGGGTCAAGGGGCCTGTCACCGGTTCGAGGGGCGGCGTGGTGTGGAGTGCCGCCGCCAGGACTCGATCGACGTCGATGCGGGCGCGTATGGCTCGGGTGGCGTCCCAGGCCCAGAGGTGTGTGGTGGCGGGGATGGCTTTGGGCAGGAGAGCTGCGGGGGCGAGATGGAAGCCGCCGAAGTCCGACCACGCGCAGTGGCCTTCCGCCTCCCGCAGTTGCTTGCGCAGGGCGTCCCATTCGACGACGCCGAGGCGTTCAAGTGTCATCCTCATCGGCCGGTCACTTCTTTGGAGAGGGCGGGGAGCGCCTGGCCGAGGCGTTCCCGTGCCGTGGGGACCTCACGTTCCAGGAACGCTGCGGTGTCGGCGGTGCCGTGGAGGGTGCCGCACCCGCGTGTGGTGCGTCCACCGATGCCGAGTGCGCCGGTGTGCAGGTCGTACAGTGCGAGCAGCAGGACGTCGCGCAGAAGCGGATCGAGTGGGCCGGCGTGCGGGTCGCTGGGCTCGTCAAGGATGGTCAGGGCGACCTGGCCCCGCTCGACGACCTCGTCAGTGAACAGCAGCCCTGCCGCCGCGCCGCCGGTGAAGCGGTCGAGCGCGACGTGGTCGCGGCTGGCGGTCCCGGCCGGCGTGCCGTCGGGCCGTAGGACGGGGGAGTCGAGGAAGACGAGCCTCCCGCGCAGCCCGCTCTCGGACACCCCCGGCACGGCACTGTGTCCGAAGGCCGCGCAGACCGGGCAGGCGCCACAGCCGGTGAGGGTGGTGCATGCTGCGTGTTCCGCGAGGCTGCGCAGGATGAATGCGCACCGACTACGGAGCAGGCCCTTCCACGTCGTGCCGGGGACGAGCGGGCGACCGAGGTGGTCGCGCAGGTGCTCATTGCGGTCCGTGGCATGGTGGCCGCTCTCGATGCGGCGACCGCTGCCGATGTGGAGGGCGTCGTTGATCGCGAAGCTGAGCTGGGTGCCGAAGACCAGGGGTGCGTCGTGCGGCTGCGCGGGGTGGGCAGGGCCGGGGAAGATGACCTGGCCTCCCTCGAAGAGGGCGGGGCCGCCACGGGTGAGCCAGGCGCGGCGGCCCTGCGGTGTCGCGAGGTCCAGGACGCGCCGCGTCACGCGGGTGAGCCGGGCCTGTCCGTGGCCGGTGCTCTGGGCGCCGCCGATGCGTACGGGCCAGGACGGCAACACTGCTTCCAGTTCGGCGGCGAGCAGGCCGGAGCCGAGAGTGTCGTCGAGCCGCAGCCAGGCGGTGACGGTGGTGCCTGGCGGCAGGAGTTCCCGTTCCCGCAACGTGGCGGGGGCGGCGGCTCCTCGGGAACGGTCGATCGCGGTACTCGCCCGCCGCAGCGTGTCGGCGTCCTTGGGAAGGTCCGTCCTCGTGCCGAGGATACGGACTGGGGAGGCCGTGGCGACGGTGCGGTCCGTCTCGCGGCGTAGTTCGCCGAAGAGCCGGGCCGCTGCGCCGCCAGTGGTCTTCTCTGCGTGGGCGCGCAGCGAGCCGGCGAGGGATGTCGCCGGTATATGGGGTTGGCCGGCGGCGCCACGGGCGAGGGGGAGAGCGGGGGCATGGGCGGAGTCGATCCGTCGGCTTTCGGGGGCGGACACGCCGCCGGGGGTGTCGAGCACCAAGGTCAGTTGATAGAGGTGGATTTTCATGCCTCCGGCTCCTCGCTTCTGACCAGCGGGTTGAGGTGGCGCAGCACCTCTCCCAGAAGGTCTGGGTCCGGATCCAGCAGGAGTCGTTCCAGGGCGGCCCGGTCACTGGGGCGTAGATCGCGCAGCGTGGTCGCGGCGAGCAGGTCGGTGTGCGAGGGGCGCTGACCTGTGGCCCGTTGCTGGGCGTACGTACGGAGGTGGGTCAGCAGCCACGGCCCGTGTCCGGTGGCATGGAGCACCGCGGCGATCCTCGTGGCGACGCTGCTGCCGGGCGCGGTGGCGATGCTGCTGGGCGGGTCCGGGGTGTGCGTGGGGGCGGACCACGGCTCGGTGTCGACGCGCAGCAAGCCGAAGCCCTCGTTACGGCGCAGGCCCAGGCCACGGTCACACAGCGCCCGTATCCGCTTCAGGGCTGGAGGCTGGGCGCAGTCCAGGAGGAAGGTGCTCCCCGCGCTGACAGCCAATTCCTCCGGCTTCGGCAGGTTGGCCGCCGTGTTCCACCCGCCGATGCGTTCGTGGCGCACCCAGGATCTTTCGATCGTCACGTCGGTGCCGAGCAGCGCCGCGAGTTCGGACTTCTGAGGGCGCAGCGCAGGCAGGCCGCAGTCGTCCGTAAGCAAGGCGGGGGCCGTGAAGCGCAGCGCCAACCGCTGTCCGGTGGCGACGGAGGCCGGAGCCGCGGGGCTGCTGGTGACGAGGGCCAGACCGCTGGTGCTGCGTCGCCCGCCGATGCGCACATGGTGCTCGGCTCTGAGCCACTCATCCGCCTGTGCCGACAGGTCATCAGGCAGGATGAGGTGCCCTCGGAAGCGCGTCGGCTGATTGTTGTCGTCCTGGGGGCGGATGGCCTCCCGGGTGAACAGCTGTCCCTCGGCGGCGACGCCGTCCTCGGTCAGCTCGACATGGGTGGACTGCCTCACCAGCCGTCCCGCCGACGGGTCAAAGGGCTCCACTTGGCCCTTGGACAGTTCGGCCGGGCCCGCGCACACCGCGCATTCCTCGGCAGCGGCGCCCAGCGCCTCGTCCACGCTCCACTGTGAACAGGCCGCAGTGTGCCGGTACTTGCAGCGGCGCACCGAGAGAGGCACCAGTGACCAGCCGTATGGAAGCAGAGCGCCGTATCGTACGTGCCGCTCGAACAGCTCCACAAAGTGCGCGAGCAGCGACGGGTCGGAATGGGCCAGTTCATCGGGCTTGCCATGGGCGGCGATCCAGACTTGGGCGAGCGCTCCCCGCAGGACCGTCCCGGGGATGTGCCGGTGGGTGCGCAGCAGGGCGGTGCCCGGATTGGGACGGGTGCCCAGGGAGAGGGGCTGGCGAGCGGTAAGCGTCACGGTGCGCAGGTGCGGCATCAGCCCGTCCCGCCTTCGGGTGTTGGTTGGGCGAGCAGGCCTTCCAGCACGTCCAGGGTCTCGTCGTCCATGGTCGGGTCGGCGGTGGTGCAGCTGATCCAACCGAGACCGCGACTGCGGCCCGCTCCCAGTTCGTGTACGCCGGCCGCCGCGCACGCGAGTACGGCCAGGTGAGCGCCCTCGTCCAGACCTGCGGGCAGTACGTCGAACCGTTCGACGGCGAAGCGCGCGGTGGCCGACGGAACGGTGACCTCTTCGGCGACGACCAGATGGGACGGGATGGCGGTGCCGGTTTGCGGATCGAGCTCGACCCGCGCCCGGGACGATATGCCAGGCTCCTCGGGGCCGCCCGCGTACTCCACCGGACCCCAGTGCCACGGCGAAGGCTGCCGGAGTGCCCCGAAGACCGCCCGTACGACATCCGGGCGCTTCGGAAGCAACAGGCGCTCGGCGCTGGCCCGCATGACGCCTTTGAGTGAGGTCGTGGGGACCAGTTCCGTGCGGTCCACGGTCGTGCCGAGCCCGGGACGCGAGTCTCCTGTCCCGATACGGAACGGCCCGTGGAAGTGGATTGTGACGATCACCAGCCGCTCCCCGCCAGTACGGTCCCCGTACGCCACCAGCTGGTGATGCGCAGTGCGTGCCGCAGCGTTATGCCACAGCGCGGCGTTCGCCCGTCCGGCCCCGTCAGAAATGGTTCGACCGCCTTGAAGGTGCCGAGCCGCTGAGCCTGTCCCCTGGCCGAGACGTCGTCGGCGTGATCGCGCAGTGCTTCGGCCAGCCGGGCCCGGTGACTCTGCCCGAGCGCGGCGAGCCTGTCCAGGGCGCGCCGCGTCTCCGGAGCGGCGATGACGGACAACGGCAGCGGCGGATCCCCGGCGCCCTGAAGCCCGTCGGCTGTCAGGTCCAGGAAGTCCAGACTGGACGCCCGCCCGCCGGTCCCCTGCTTGGCCGCGCGCAGCCGCTCCTCCGCCAGATCCACGAGCAGATACATCGGCTCGCTGTGCCGGGCGAACACCATCCCCGCCGAGGCGGACGGCACCGGCAGGTCGAGCCGGTGCCGTTCATTGATCGGTGTCACCAGATCGCGCATCTCCTCGTCGAAGACCCGCAGGTACGCCACGGTGAATGCCCAGGCGTACGAGGCCGGCACGCTCACCAGCACGTCGTCTCCGCCAAGCACATGGGGGACGACCGGAAGGCGGCCGGTGTCCTCGGCACCCATCGACTCGACCACGGCCAGCGTGCCGTACTGCAGTGCGCATTCGGTGAGGTCGGACAGCTTCTTGGACAGGTCCCGCTTCACATCCCTCAGCTCGGCCCGATCAGACGCGGCGGCCACCAGCCGCTTGAAGAACAGCCCCACCGCGTTGCCATCGATGTGGATGGTGGCGAGGTGGTTGCGCTTGGTGTCGCCTGCGCCCAGTGGGGCCAAGTCCTCCAACATGTCCGGGGCGTCGCTCAGTTCGAGGGCCGCTTGCAGCCGCTGCTCCGCCGATATGCCTGCCCGGCCGCCACGGCGGTGCAGCCTGCGTGCGCAGTCAGCGCACACCATCTGTGGCTCGCCGGGCGCCTCCGGTAGCCGGGCCGACTCCGTCGCCGGATCGGTGCGGCACAAGGGACACAGCCGTGTCGCCGGGAACTCCGGCAGCACCGGAAGGTCGTATCGCACCTCTCCCCGGTGCGTCCGGGGCCCGATCTGCCGGACGTACGCGCTCACGTACGACTCACCGATGCCCCACACGGCCTGTAACTCGGCGGCCGGGAACTCGGTGCGCAACTCGGCGAGCACGGCGGTCATCACCTGCTCCACCCGCTCCTCCCGGCCCTCTGGGCGCGGGTCGCCGAGCCGGAGGTTCACGACCCCGTCCGCGACGCCCGCCTCCTCGTTCGCCAGGGCCAATCCGTCCGGCAGACGGGCCGCGATCGCCTCGCTCTTGGTCGCCTCGGCCATGCCCGCGCTGGCGGATCGGCGCCCGCGCAGCTTGGTGGTCCGGGCGAGGTAGCGCTGGATACGGAGGAAACCGACGTCGATGTAGACCTGTTCCACCGCGAGGGCGTTGCCGTTCACCGGTCGACCCGCCGTTTCACAGCCTTGAGGTCGGCGACCACAGGAAGCGTCTGGTCGCCGACACCGAGCAGAGGCAGCGGTAGCAGCGCATCGTCGTCCCGGTTCTTGCCCTGATGCCTGAACCCCCGAGTGGACTGCCAGAAAGCCGTGCTCGAGCGCAGGTGCTCAAGGACGAGCCCATCACCGTCCTCGCTGAGTTCCCCAGCGGGCGGATACCACACGTGGTGAGGCGAGACCCGGTCCAGGCAGAACGCGTGACCCAGGGCCCGCCAGATCCGCTTGCGCTGGTCCTGAGGCACCGACCGGCGGAAAGCATCCACCGCCTCGTGTAGCGAGAAATCCTCGGAGTCGCTGCCCGGGGCGGTGGCGTAACGGCAGCGAGTTGTGTACGCCTCCAGCCGCAGGATCTCGGCCGTGCAACTGCCGAAGCCGAGCGGACGCCCACCACCCATGGCGAAGCCGATCGGCCCGCCATGGCCGTCCGGCGTCGGCAGCACACTTTGCGGAGCGAGGGACGCCAAGACGCCTCCGAGTTCGGCCGTGGACAGGTTCTCGAAGCGCACCCTGTAGCGGAAGCTGATTCCGGCCGGAACCGCCTCGGCCTGGGACAGCATGGCGTTCTTCGTGCCGCCTGGCTGCTCGTACAGAGCATGGAAGGCGTCCGCGCGATCCCGGGTCGCACGGAAGAATGGACGCTTCGACGGCTCTGCCGTCAACCAGTAGACCTTCCGTCCGCGCAGCCGACGGGGCTGCGCGTCCAGAGCGGATCCCCACTCACGCTGCGGATCGGCCATCGGCACCGGATCAGGCACCTTCTTCTGCGGCTGCCGCAGATAGAACTGTCCCGCCCCCGGGCGGGGTCCGGACAGCGGCGGCAGCAAATACGTCTCCAGGGCAGGCGGCTCGATACCGGGCGCCAACACGGCGTCCAAGAAGCGCACATGCCCCCGGTACGCCTTCTGCGTCGCGGCACCTGTATCCGTACCCTCCGTCTCCGCGGAGCCGAAGATCCGGCACGTCGGACACAACCCGTTCGCGACGTCCTGACAGGGAAGCAGCTCATCCGGCACCCGGTCGCGGGCACGCAGTTCGCCACCACTGTGCCGCCAGATCTGCGCCAGTGCGATTGCCTCAACGCGCACCGGAGCCGGAGCCGACGCCTGGCCCTGCTCCTGGTACCGCTCGGCGAGCCGCACCCACACCACTTGCTCACCCGGAAAGAGCCTGCGGCGCCCGGCGATACGGCGGCCCACCAGGACATCCGGCCGCTTCGGGTTGGCCGCCACATCGATCCACGTGGGCTCGGCCTCCTCCTGACCGGACGCGCCTGCCTTGCGTGCGCGCCGCAGATCGTCACTGCCCTCGACCGCGGCCAGGAAGTCATCCCACACCGCCTTGCGCCCCCAGACCACCGGGCGCGGGCCGGCGCCGAGCTTGCCGACCGCGCAGAAGTACGTGGCGTCCGGCCCCGTCTTACGGACACCGCTGTCCGTCAGCAGCAGGACGCTGTCGTCGCCCCGCTCGACATCGCGCGGATCTGAGAGCTGCAGGCGGGAGACCGGCTTGCCCAGATGCGTGCCGAATGAGGTCGAACGGCCCATGCTCCGTAGGCGCACCGTCGCCCCCGTACACACCTCCTGCCAGCCTCCGAGCACCTCACCGAGCCAGCTGGCCGGCACCCACGTGGTCTGCGGACAGACCGTCAGCTCCGTCGGCCGCCCATCGGCGTCCACCCGCTCCACCCGTGCCATGTACCAGTAGCCGGTCCGCGGCTTGGGTACATCCCGGTAACCAGGACGGAAGCGGCCGTCGAACACCCGCAGACAGCCACCCGCGATGTTCTCGTGTAGACCTCGCACCACCCCGGCGACGGTCGACCCCGGTATGAACGGCTGCTCGGCGTCTCCCTCAGCCCCGACCCGGCGCCGAGGGAACCGGCTCCGCTTGACAGTGCCGTCCACACCGCGCCCGTTTACCGCATCGCGGATCAGCAGCGGACTGCGCAAGGTGATCTCCACGTCGACCGCCCCGCTGAGCCGGCCAGGCCCGACCCGGTCATGCCCAGCAGGCTGCTGCCGCCAGGGATTGTCATCCGGCCACTCGCCGGGTTTCGGGAACGGCACGAACGTGTACGGATTGACGAATCGCCCGGTCCCTGATCCGTACTGATTGGGCCTCACTCTGCTCCCCCCGAGCACAAGCCTCTGCTTCCCCGCGCCCGCGTGAGATTACCGGGCCGGGATGCTTGCCGGTATCAGCCTCGCCGCACTGCGGCCGCGGTGACGGGACCAATAGGGCGGGCCGCGGGGACGGCCGACGCCGAGAGAAGGTCCACACTGAGCTATCCCCGCACGTGCGGGGCGGACGCTTGCGGGTACTTCTCCACCCGCAAGGTGCTGGAGCTATCCCCGCATGCGCGGGGCGGATGGAAGATCGCAATCGCGCGTTATTAATTGTGCGGAGCTATCCCCGCATGCGCGGGGCGAACACTTCCTGACCAGCGAGATTACAGTATGGACGGGCGCGAATTGGCCTTGCGAGCCATGGCGCATCGATGGCTGAGCCGGTTACTTCTCGGTTACCCTCTGCGGCTGTGGTGGTTGGCCGAGTGCAGAGTTTGACGACGCGCTGTTCCTGCTTACTGGACATGGTTGCTGAGCGGGGGTGGCTATGACGTATTTCTCTACGGTCCGGATCAACCCACTGCGGGCCGCTAGCCGGAAGCTCCTGACGAGCCCACGCGCCATGCACGGTGCCGTCATTGGTGGCCTCGCCGACTATTCTGCCGCCGAACGGACGCTATGGCGGGTGGACACATCGAACCCTCGCCGTCCTACGCTGCTCGTGGTGACCGAGTCGAAGCCGGACTGGACGCATGTCGTCGAGCAGGCAGGCTGGCCTGATGCCGACGGCGCCCACTGCGATGTCTACGACTACGAGCCGGTGCTCAATTCTCTCAAGCCGGGACAGAATTTCGCCTTCCTGGTGACCACCAACCCCGTACACAGCGTCCTTCGACAACGCGCCAACACGGAACGTCGCACTACCCGTACCGGGCTGCGCACCGCCGACGCGCAGTTGGCCTGGTTCGCACAGCGTGCGGGCGGTTGGGGCTTTGAACTCGCCGCCGACTCGCTACGTGTCAGCGCCAGCGAACGCCTCAGTTTCGCCAAGAACGGTCGTGGCCCCAAAGTCACCCTCACTACGGCGACCTTCGAGGGCTCCCTCCGCGTTACCGACCCGGACGCTCTGGCTCAGGCACTTCGCTCGGGCCTCGGCCCAGCAAAGGCATACGGCTGCGGTCTTCTGACCCTCTCGCCTGCAACTGCCTGAAGAGGCCCATCGGAGGTTCCATCCTGGAACTATCCCCGCGATGTGCGGGGCGGACGGCGCGATGGCTGCAACACCCGCGCCGAGGTGGAGCTATCCCCGCGTGAGCGGGGAGGACGCCGTATGCCTGACGGCGGAGGGGCCCAACACGGAGCTATCCCCGCATGCGCGGGGCAGACCACTACCGGTTGTACGACCAGCGCACCCGCAAGGAGCTATCCCCGCATGCGCGGGGCGGACCCTTTGTGAGCTGCGACGTTAGCAGACGCGGCTGCCGTATTCGCTCACTTCATGTTGTGGGTACGACCCTCAGGGGAGCACGGGTGCCCTCAGCGGGCATTTGCCTCCGGCTCCAGTGGAGGAAGTTCGTCGAGGTCGAGGGTGAAGGTGCGGCCGTCGGCCAGTGGGATGGGGAGCTTGCCCGTGCCGTATGCGCGTGTGTGGGCCGTGCTGTAGCCGCTCGCGGTGGGCTCGGTGTGCAGGACGACTTCCCGAGCGTAGGGGTCCACGACCAAGTAGATGGGGATGCCGTAGCGGCCGTACTTCGCGGTGCAGTCGTCGTAGTCCTTGCGCGCAGAGGAGGTCGAGACGACCTCCGAAATCAGAAGGACGTCTTCGAAGCTGTAGCGCTTACCCTCTCGGCGTGCGTCCTCGCGCAGGATGGCCAGGTCGGGGGCGGAGTTCTCGTCGGCGGGGAAATCGATGTAGACGTCGGAGGTGACCTTCGCGTGACGGCCGAGGGCGAGTGCCGAGTCGATCTGCATCGACCTGATGGTGCTCGAGTGCTCCTCACTCTGGGGGGTCATGATCACCTTTCCATCGGCCCCGAACAGGACCGTGTAACCCTTGGGGAACTCGGTGCGCACGATCGCGTCGACACTCATGGACGGTGCTCCTTCCCGTGTGCCGTCATAATACGGCGATCAGCGCTGTGTAACCGGGCATACGGTCAAGGGTGACAGTCCGCAGGCTGCGTAGAAGTCGTCGGCTGAGTCGTCTTCGCGGATGCCTGCGGCCACGAGCAACGGACATGGTCCGGACTTCCAGACCGCGCCTCGCTGTCATTGGACTTCGACCTTGAACAGGACCTGGTCGTCGATGGCGCGGACGCGTTCGTGCGGTAGCTCTTCGGTGCCGTCGAACTGTTTCTGGGCTTTGTTCAGCGCAGAGTGGGGCGCGTTCGGTCCATCGGGGCGTTACCTCTCCTCGCCGATCCCACCGAGCCGGTCGATGTCCTCGGCGGAAATGCCCGTCAGCAGTGCGACGCGGGACTTCGTGGTCCCGTCCAGTACGCGCATGGACTCGGCCATGCCTCGTCGGATCTCCTCGCGGCGATGCTCTATGTACAAGCGCACCGCTTCCGCCACCAGATCCTTCTTTGTCACCCCGAGGAAGTGCGCGCCCTCGGTGATCAACTGGTCGGTCTCGAGATCCACCTTCAGAGGAGCTGCCGTGCGTGGCTTCGATTCCGCGGGCTGCGTCGTCATGTCCGAACCTCCAGTACCCCAGGGTACTCCGATACTCGCCAGTGGCGCGGCGGCCAGGCTGCCCGGTGTCGAGGAGGCCGGCGCCCACTTGTCGTCAGCTATTCGGCGAGGCGTCACGGCTGGCTGCGCTGTCGCCGTCCAGCCGACCGGTGAGCTGGTCGGCGTCGTATGCCCCCGACAGCGCTCACCGCCAGGGCCGAGGAAGGCTACTGCCCGAGGCTCCCCGTACTACGGGGGACAGTGCGACCCTGACTCGCGCAAGGGCAGAAGCAACTGCCCGCTGCACCGCAGCCGGAAGGCCGCGGTGAGTGTGACGAACCTCCAGGTCAGGCGCCCGTAGCCCATCCCCTCAGCACTCGATGACGTTGACCGCGAGCCCGCCCCGCGCCGTCTCCTTGTACTTGACCTTCATATCGGCGCCCGTCTCCTTCATGGTCTTGATGACCTTGTCGAGGGAGACGTGGTGCCGTCCGTCTCCGCGCAGTGCCATCCGGGCCGCCGTGACGGCCTTCACCGAGGCCATGCCGTTGCGCTCGATGCAGGGGATCTGGACGAGGCCGCCGACCGGGTCGCAGGTGAGGCCGAGGTTGTGTTCCATGCCGATCTCGGCGGCGTTCTCGACCTGTTCGGGGGAGCCGCCCAGGACCTCGGCGAGGCCGCCGGCGGCCATGGAGCAGGCGGAGCCGACCTCGCCCTGGCAGCCGACCTCGGCGCCGGAGATGGAGGCGTTCTCCTTGAAGAGCATGCCGATGGCGCCCGCGGCGAGGAGGAAGCGGACGATGCCGTCCTCGTCGGAGTCGGGGTCGGAGCCTGGCACGAAGTGCGTGTAGTAGTGGAGGACGGCGGGGATGATGCCGGCCGCGCCGTTGGTGGGGGCGGTGACCACGCGGCCGCCCGCGGCGTTCTCCTCGTTGACGGCCATGGCGTAGAGGGTGACCCACTCCATGGCGCGGGTGGCCGGGTCGCCCTCGGCGCGCAGGGCGCGGGCGGCGGTGGCGGCGCGGCGGCGGACCTTGAGGCCGCCGGGGAGGATGCCCTCGCGGGACATGCCGCGTTCGACGCAGCCGCGCATGACCTGCCAGATCTCCAGCAGACCCGCGCGGATCTCGGCCTCGGTGCGCCAGGCCTTCTCGTTCTCCAGCATCAGGGCCGAGATGGACAGGCCGGTCTCGTGGGACAGCCGCAGCAGCTCGTCGCCGGTGCGGAAGGGGTACTTCAGCACGGTGTCGTCGAGCTTGATGCGGTCCGCGCCGACCGCGTCCTCGTCCACGACGAAGCCGCCGCCGACGGAGTAGTACGTCTTCTCCAGGAGGGGGAGACCTTCGGCGTCGTACGCGAAGAGGGTCATGCCGTTGGCGTGGTACGGCAGCGAGCGGCGGCGGTGCAGGACCAGCTCGGCGGACTCGTCGAAGTCGATCTCGTGCTCGGTGCCGATCTCCGCGCCGAGCAGCCGCAGCCGCTTGCTGGTGCGGATGCGTTCCACCTCGTCGTCGGCGGTCTCGACGTTCACGGTGCGCGGGGAGTGGCCTTCGAGGCCGAGGAGTACGGCCTTGGGGGTGCCGTGGCCGTGGCCGGTGGCGCCGAGGGAGCCGAAGAGCTCGGTGCGTACGGCGGTGGTGTGGGCGAGCAGGCCGTCGTTCTTCAGCCGGCGGACGAATATCCTCGCGGCCCGCATCGGGCCGACCGTATGGGAACTGGACGGGCCGATGCCGATCGAGAAGAGATCGAAGACGGAGATGGCCACCGGTGAACTCCTTGCGTCTGCACGGTGGGTGCGTGCGTGGTGCGGGGTGGGCGGGGGTGCGGGGTGTGCGCCCCCGCCCACCTTCCGGGCCCGTTACTTCTTCAGGTCCGGGTACAGCGGGTGCTTGTCGGCGAGCGCGGTGACGCGCGCCTTCAGCGCCTTCGTGTCGTGGGACGGCAGCAACGCCTCGGCGATGATGTCGGCGACCTCGCGGAAGTCGTCGGCGGTGAAGCCGCGGGTGGCCAGCGCCGGGGTGCCGATGCGCAGACCGGAGGTGACCATCGGGGGGCGCGGGTCGTTCGGGATGGCGTTGCGGTTGACCGTGATGCCGATCTCGTGGAGGCGGTCCTCGGCCTGCCGGCCGTCCAGCTCCGAGTCGCGCAGGTCGACCAGGACGAGGTGGACGTCGGTGCCGCCGGACAGCACGGCCACCCCGGCCTTGGCCACATCGGGCTGGGTGAGCCGGTCGGCCAGGAGCCGCGCGCCTTCGAGGGTGCGCTGCTGGCGCTCCTTGAACTCCTCGCCCGCCGCGATCTTGAAGGCCACGGCCTTCGCCGCGACCACATGCTCCAGCGGACCGCCCTGCTGACCCGGGAAGACCGCGGAGTTGATCTTCTTGGCCAGTTCGGCCGTGGAGAGGATCACGCCACCGCGCGGGCCGCCGAGGGTCTTGTGGGTGGTGGTGGTCACCACATGGGCGTGCGGCACCGGGGAGGGGTGCAGCCCGGCCGCCACCAGACCGGCGAAGTGGGCCATGTCCACCATCAGGTACGCGCCGACCTCGTCCGCGATCCGGCGGAAGGCCGCGAAGTCCAGCTGGCGCGGGTACGCCGACCAGCCCGCGATCACCAGCTTCGGGCGGTGCTCCTTGGCCAGCCGCTCGACCTCGTCCATGTCGACCAGGCCGGTCTCGACGTCCACGTGGTAGGGCACCACGTTGTAGAGCTTGCCGGAGAAGTTGATCTTCATCCCGTGGGTGAGATGACCACCGTGCGCCAGGTTCAGGCCCAGGATGGTGTCACCGGGGGAGAGCAGGGCGAACATCGCGGCCGCGTTCGCCTGGGCGCCGGAGTGCGGCTGGACGTTGGCGGCCTCGGCGCCGAAGAGCGCCTTGACGCGGTCGATGGCGATCTGCTCGACCACGTCGACGTGCTCACAGCCGCCGTAGTAGCGGCGGCCCGGGTAGCCCTCGGCGTACTTGTTGGTCAGGACCGAGCCCTGGGCCTCCATGACCGCGACCGGAGCGAAGTTCTCCGAAGCGATCATCTCCAGGGTGGACTGCTGGCGGTGGAGTTCGGCGTCGACCGCGGCGGCTACGTCCGGGTCGAGCTCGTGCAGGGAGCTGTTGAGAATCGACATCAGGGTCCCGATCGAAGGAGAGGGTCAGTTTTCGGTGAAGGCGGTGTACTCGTCGGCGGAGAGCAGCTCGTCCGGCTCGCCCGTCACCCTCACCTTGAACAGCCAGCCGCCCTCGAAGGGGGCGGAATTCACCAGCGCCGGGTCGTTCACCACGTCCTCGTTGATCTCCGTGACCTCGCCGGTGACCGGCGCGTAAAGATCGCTGACGGACTTCGTGGACTCCAGCTCACCGCAGGTCTCACCCGCGGTGACCGCCGTGCCGACCTCCGGAAGCTGGACGAAGACGACATCGCCGAGCGAGTTGGCCGCGAACTCGGTGATACCGACCGTCGACACACCGTCCTCGCCGGCGGCCGACAGCCACTCGTGCTCCTTGCTGTAACGCAGCTGCTGGGGGTTGTTCATAGGTCCGATTCTCCTGGATATGGGGGAGTGCTTGGGAAACGCGTCTTGCCTGATGGGACAGGCGGTGCGGGCGGGGGCACCGCCCAGCGGTAGCTGGGGGCATGCGCGGGATGGCGCGCCGCCGGCAGGTGACGGGCTCAGCGCCGCTTGTAAAAGGGGAGGGCCACGACCTCGTACGGCTCATGGGTACCGCGGATGTCCACCGACACCCCCGCCGTCCCCGGCGCGGCATGCCCGGCGTCCACGTACGCGATCGCGATCGGCTTGCCGAGGGTCGGCGAGGGCGCGCCCGAGGTGACCTCGCCGATCACCGCGCCGTCCGCGCCGACCACCGCGTACCCGGCGCGCGGGACCCGGCGGCCCGCCGCGACCAGGCCGACCAGCACCCGCGGCGGGTCGGTCTCGGCCCGCCGCGCCGCCGCCTCCAGGGTCTGGCGTCCGACGAAGTCACCGGGCTTGTCGAACTTCACCACCCGGCCGAGCCCCGCGTCGAAGGGCGTGGTGGCGCGGGTCAGCTCATGCCCGTACAGCGGCATCCCGGCCTCCAGGCGCAGCGTGTCCCGGCAGGAAAGACCGCACGGGACCAGCCCGGCCGGGGCCCCCGCCTCGGCCAGCGCCTGCCACAGCCGCTCGGCGTCGCCCGGCGAGACGAACAGCTCGAAGCCGTCCTCGCCCGTGTAGCCGGTACGGGCGATCAGCGCCGGGACGCCCGCGACCGTGCCGGGCAGGCCCGCGTAGTACTTGAGGCCGTCCAGATCGGCGTCGGTCAGGCCCGCCAGGATCGTCGCGGACGCCGGGCCCTGGACGGCGATCAGCGCGTACGCCTCCCGGTCGTCCCGTACGGCCGCGTCCAGGCCCTCGGCGCGCTCGGTGAGCACGTCAAGCACGACCTGGGCGTTCGAGGCGTTGGCGACCACCAGGAACTCCTGCTCGCCGAGGCGGTAGACGATCAGATCGTCCAGGATGCCGCCGTCGGCGTCGCAGATCATGGTGTAGCGGGCGCGGCCGACGGCGAGCGCCGACAGATGGCCCACCAGCGCCCGGTCCAGGGCGGCGCCGGCCTGCGGACCGGTCAGTGTGATCTCGCCCATATGGGAGAGGTCGAAGAGGCCGGCGCGGGTGCGCACCGCGGTGTGCTCATCGCGCTCGCTGCCGTAGCGCAGCGGCATGTCCCAGCCGGCGAAGTCGGTCATGGTGGCGCCCAGCGCGCGGTGCACCGCGTCCAGGGCGGTGCGGCGGGGGCTTGAGGCATGGGGCATGGGTGCTGGCTCCAGGGCGGGACGGCTACGAGGACGACGGGGAACGTGTCCTCCCCATCTGTCATCGGAACCTGAGAGGTTCGCCGTGACCCACTCCTTCGAGCGGTCCGGCTTGCACCGTGGGTGGAGCCACGCCAGCGGCTCGCTTTTCAGATCTGCCTCGTCCACGCGGTATCGGGGCCTGAGAGATTCAAGGGAGGACTTGCTCCTTCGGCGCCCCGGACGGCCGGCACTGCTGCCGGTGGCCGAGGACTCTCCCGCGCGGATTCAAGCGGCCGGTATGGAGTTGCGCGCAACATCATCGCACGTACGCCCGAGAAGGGAAGAGCCGAGCGGGCAGAACCGGTTTCACCCCGGGACACCCGGACTCACAGGGCATGAAGGCCCAGCCCACAGGAATACCACCTTGCTGGACATTACCTTTTCTTGACACTCTTCGGGAACGAGCCGCAGTGACCGACCTAGGAGGACGATCACGGTGCACGGGCAGGGGCAGGGTACGTACGCGACGACGACATGGGGGCCCCTGCCGGTGAGGCAGGGCACGGCGCCGACCGCAGGTGCGCTCAGGCCGGGGCGCAGGGCGCCCGTGCACGATCTGCGCCGCGGCGACGGCGACGGCGACAGCGACGACGGCGGCGGCGGCGGCACGGCCGCGACCGGGCCCGGCGCGCGCGAGCTGCGCTACCGCGCGGGGGACGTGGTGGTCGCCTCCGGGCTGCCCGGCAGCGGCAAGACCACCATGATCGGTCGGGCCGTGCCCCGCCTGGACCAGAGCGGGCACGCCGTACTGCGAGTGGACTCACAGGACACCCGCGAGCGCTGGGAGCGGCGGCTGCCCCGCTGGCTGCCGTACGCCCTCTACCGCCCGCTGGTGCGCTACGCCCACTACGCCGGGCTGCGCCGGGCGCTGCGCTCCGGCGCGAGCGTCGTGGTGCACGACTGCGGCACGCTCTCCTGGGTCCGCCGCTGGCTGGCCCGCGACGCCCGGCGCACCGGCCGCCGGCTGCACATGGTGCTGCTGGACGTGGAGGCCGCGGTGGCCCTGGACGGGCAGGCCGCCCGCGGCCGCGGGGTCTCCCGCTACGCCTTCGGACGGCACCGCCGCGCGGTGGGGCGGCTGGTCGCCGCCGCCGAACGCGGACGGCCGCCCGAAGGCTGCGCCTCGGTGGCGCTGCTGGATCGGGCGGCCGTGAGCGCGCTGCGCCGTATCGGCTTCGAGTGACGCGCGGCGGGATGGTGGAGCGCTGCCGTCAAGGAGCCTCGACGGTCGCCTCGACCGGGTGGGGCAGCGGCATGGGGAGCACGGAGTCGTCCTCGGCCAGCTTGGGCGTGGTGGGCTCGAGAGCGGACAGGGGGCTGGGGGCCGTCGTGCTGGGGCGCTGCGTACCGGGCTTCTTCATGTCCGGTTTCGTGGCGGGCTTCTGAGCGCCGGGCTTGTCGGTGCCGGGCTTCTGGGCGCCGGGCTCGTCGGTTCCGGGCTTGGCGGTGCCGGGGTCCGCGGGGGCGGCGGGCTCGTCGGTGCCGGGCTTGGTGTCGCTGGGCTTGGTGTCGCGCTTCCCCGCCTCCACCTTCTTGGCGTCCTGCTTCTTGCCGTGGTCGTTCTTGGCGTGGTCGTCCTTGGCGTGGTCGTTCTTTCCGTGGTCCTTCTTGCCGTGCTCGTCGTCGCCGGGCTCGGGGGTGGTGTGCTCCGTGGCGGCCGCCATCGTGATGGGCCGGGAGGCGAGCGCGGACGCGTCGTCGGCGAGGGTCGACGCCTCGTCCGGCAGCGGCAGCATCGGGGGCGTCATCGGCTCGCCCATCCCCGGGAGCGGGCCGACGAGGGAGCTGATCAGCTCGATGATGGCGTCGGCGATACGGGGGAGCGCCGCGGCGGCCGCGGCCTCGTCGCCGGCGGCGATGGCGTCCAGCAGGTCGTCGATCGCCCGCTGCAGCGCGTCCAGCGGGTCGGTCGAGACGTCCGTGGGCTGGGCCTGGGGGGTGAGCGGCGGCATCTGGGCCTGTCCCTGCCCGGCGGCCTGCCCCTGTCCGGCCTGCCCCTGTCCGGCCTGTTCCTGATCGGCGGCCTGCGGCGGCACGGTGATCTGGCCCTGGTCCTGACCCTGGCCCTGGTTCTGCCCCTGGTCCTGGTCCTGGCCCTGGTTCTGGCCTTGCTTCTGGCCCTCGTTGGGGTCGTCCGACGGCATCCGGTCGCGAACGTGCTCCCGGCCCTTCTCCTGGACGCGCGCAGACGCCCGCGGAGTCATGGCCGCCTCGGCCGACTTGCGGGCGGCCTTCACCGCGCTGTCGATCGCCGCCGCGTGCTTGACCAGATCGGCCTCGGAGAGCATCCCGTTGGGGGCCTCCTCCACCGCCTTGGCCAGGTCCGTCACCCGCTCGAGGAGGGCCCGCAGATCGTGCATGGCCTGGACCTGGGCGGGACTCATCCGGGTGTCGGCGAGCGCCGCTGGGGTGGGGGCCGGGGCCTTGGAGCCGGCCGAACCCCCGGACCCGGCGGCCGCGGCCGCGGACAGACCTGCGGTGCCGAACAGAAGGGAGCCGGCCATGACGGAGGTGACGAGTACTTCGGCCTTGCGGGACGCGCGGATCATGAGACCTTCCTTCGCTGTGGGTGACGTACGGGCGTACTCGACACCACGGTGCGAAGAGCGCAAACCGTACGCAACTCGACGATTACTGTCCGAAGCGGTCGCAAGTCGCCTGTCTTCGGTCATCGCCCACCTCTCGACCTGGGGATTTGCTGTGGAGATCGACGGCCCCCGATGCCGCCCGGCGATGCAGCCGTTAGGGTGCCTGTGCAGGTCCGACGAGATGGCGGTTGAGCGGAAATGAACATCCCGGAGCAGCACGGTCCAGCACCGGCTCACGGCGGGTTTTCTGACGGTGTGTCCTCTGGAATTCCGGCGTCTCCGGCGTTTGCGGCGTTTCCGGGCAATGAGCTGGAAGAGGTGCTGGTCGCCGCGGTCGACATCCCCGGCGCCGGCGCCCGCATCGTCGAGACCCTGGCCCGCAGCCGGATCTGGGTGCCGCTGCCCAACGGGGGCGGCCCGGACAGCAACGGCCTGGACCTGCCCACCATGGAGATCGAAGGCGGCGCGTATGTGCCGGTGTTCAGCTCCGAACAGCAGTTCCTGCAGATCGTCGGCGCCCATATGGCGTTCACCGTCGCCCCGGCCGTCGAATTCGCCCGCGGTCTGCCGCCCCAGCTCGGTATCGCGGTGAACCCCGGCGGCCCGGTGGGCGTCCCGCTTCCGCCGCTGGCCGTGGCCGAGCTGTGCCGGGCCGGGCGCAGCGAGCTGGACGGTCCGGCCACCGGCGGCCGGGTGCGCCTCTTCGAACCGGACTGGCAGGACGAACCGGTCGACTTCCTGGCCGCCGCCGGGCTCGAGTTCGGCAAGGTGGCCGGGTTGCGGACCGCCCGGCGCGCGCTGGCCAGTGTCGAGGGGGAGCCGCCCGCGCTGTTCGTCGGCGTCGAGCTGGACGTTCCGGGCCCGGAGGGCCAGGCCACCGCCGTGGAAGCGCTCGGCCGCGCGCTCGGCGCCGTGCCGTTGCCGTGGACGGTCCAGCTCGTTCTGCTGGACATCGCGCAGGATCCGGTGACGGACTGGATACGGGAACGGGTGCGACCGTTCTACGACCGTGACCGCTGAGTCGCCCGGGAGACCACTGCAAGGGCCCGTAAGCTGGTTGGATTACTGGTGTCGGGGCGCGGTCGCGCGCCCCTGACCAAGTGTGTGGACAGGCCGAGAGAGGGGCGGACCCAGGTGAGCGCGGGAGGCGGCCACGTCGAGCGGATGCTGCAGCAGGTCGCTCCCGGCCGGTACGACGCCTACGAGTCACTGCTGTACGCGCTCGCCGAAGGCCAGGTCTGGATGCTGCTGTGGCACGGCAGCCCCGGCTCGCCCGACGCGCAGTACGGAAACATGGACGTCGCCGGGCTCGGCTACGCCCCCTGTGTGACCTCCGCCCAGGAGCTCGCCGCCAGCGGCTGGAACCGCGCCCATGAGGTCGTGGGCGGGCGCCAGATCGCGTCCTCCCTCTTCCCCGACCGCTACGGCCTGTGGCTCAACCCGCATGCCCCCGGCGGCGGCGTCGGCATCCCCTGGCTCGATCTGCGCCGAATCGCCCGCGGCCTGGAGCTGTTGCCCGCGGGGCCGCTGCGGCTCAGCGAGCCCGCCATTGAAATCCCCCAGTTCTACGCCCTGTTGGGGCAGAACGCGCACCGCACGGCCGCGGTGCGGTCGCTGCGCCGCGCCTGGGTGCAGCCCGCGCTCGGCGCTCCGTATCTGGCGATCGGGCTCGACCTGTTCGACACCGGCGCCGCCGGGGTGGAGGCGGCGCGGACGATGATGAGCCAGTCGGTCGGCGCGGTGCCCGACGGGCTGCCGGTCTCCACGGTCGCGATGTCCGACGAGTACGACCCCGTGGCCCTGTGGATGCGGGCCAACGCCAGCCCGTTCTTCAACCGTGACGCCTTCGGCGCGGCCCAGCCCGGCCCGCCCGCCCCCTCGTACGGCTATCCGCCGCAGCAGGGCGGCCGTCAGTCCGGGCCCGCCCCGAGCACCTGGTAACACCCCTGTCATACCCCCGTCATCGGCCCCGCCCACCGGACGGCTTGCACCGCTGAGCGGAGTTGCGGTCCGGATAACGGAACACCTCTCGCCACATCACGGTTAGGCATCCATTGCCCGGATGCACTGGCGGGTGATCACGAGCGCGATGAAGACTCCCGCAACGGGAAGTGTCTGTACCTGCGGGTAGTGCGTGCTTCCCCTTCACTAAACTTCCGCACCACGAGCACCATATTCACCTGCGTTTGTGAACCACGCCGCTACAGCGGCAGGTCGTGGGCCGGTCACCACCGGTCGAGAGGGGTCCCCACCACGATGACGGCACCAGTGCACGGCACGAGCACGGATGCGGAACCGGCCGCGCCCGTCGATGTCGCCGCGGATGTAGTCAAGGCCTCGGTCGAGGGCAGGTCGCTGCGCCAGATCGCCTGGATGCGCCTGAAGCGGGACAAGCTGGCGCTGGCCGGCGGGGCCGTGGTTCTCTTCCTGGTGCTGGTGGCCGTCTTCGCGCCGCTGATCGTGAGCCTGCTGGGGCACCCGCCCAACGAGTTCCACCAGGAGGAGATCGACCCGCTGTTCGGCACCCCGAAGGGCTCCTGGGGCGGTATCAGCTCCGACTTCCTCTTCGGTGTCGAACCGTCCAACGGCCGCGATGTGTTCAGCCGGGTTGTCTACGGCGCGCGGATCTCGCTGCTGGTGGCCTTCCTCGCGGCGGTCGTCGCCGTGGTGCTGGGGACTGTCTTCGGCGTCATCGCGGGGTATTTCGGCGGCTGGGTTGACACCGTTATCAGCCGGGTGATGGACATGCTGCTGGCCTTCCCGCAGCTGCTGTTCATCATCTCCCTGGTCTCGGTGCTGCCGAACGATCTGCTGGGGCTGTCCGGCAGCGGGGTGCGCATCGCGATCCTGGTCTCCGTGATCGGCTTCTTCGGCTGGCCGTACGTCGGCCGCATCGTGCGCGGCCAGACGCTGTCGCTGCGCGAGAAGGAGTACGTCGAGGCGGCGCGCAGCCTGGGCGCGGGCCGGCGCTACATCCTCTTCCGGGAACTGCTGCCCAACCTGGTGGCGCCCATCACCGTCTACGCCACGCTGATGATCCCCACCAACATTCTCACCGAGGCGGCGCTCAGCTTCCTGGGCGCGGGCGTGAAGCCACCGACCGCGTCCTGGGGGCAGATGCTCTCCGATGCCGTCGGCACCTACAAGGACGACCCGATGTTCATGATCATTCCGGGTCTGGCGATCTTCATCACCGTGCTGGCGTTCAACCTCTTCGGCGACGGCGTCCGAGACGCCCTCGACCCGAAGGGAACGCGTTGATGGCGCCCCGCGCGACCGCGGCCCAGCCGCACCGAAACGAATCTGCCCCTGCCGCACCGTCAGTCAGGCGGCGGTCACCCGATGGTTCTCCGGCGCCATGCCAAGGACCGATATCCCGGAGGTTGCACGAAACAATGAAACCCCTACGTTCCTCGAGAAGTAGGCGGATCGCCGGTGCGGCGGTCGTCGTCGGGGCCCTGATGGCCACTGCGGCCTGCGGCGGTGACAAGAACGACGACAAGAGCGAGGGCGCCGGGTTCAACGCCGCGACGAAGGGCATCGCCAACGCGTCGACCAAAACGGGCGGCACGCTCAAGTTCATCAACAAGCAGGACTTCGACTCGCTCGACCCGCAGCGGCAGTACTACGGCTTCGCCTGGGACTTCTCGCGCTTCTACGCGCGCCAACTGATCACCTACGCGCCCAAGCCGGGCAAGGCGAGCAACGAGCTGGTCCCCGACCTGGCCACGTCCAACGCCAAGATCAGCGACGGCGGCAAGACGTACACCTACACCCTGCGTGACGGGATCACCTGGGAGGACGGCTCGCCGATCACCTCCCAGGACATCAAGTACGGCATCGAGCGCATCTGGGCCAAGGAACTCATCTCCGGTGGTCCGGCCTATCTGCGCCAGGTCCTGGACCCCGATGGCAAGTACAAGGGCCCGTACAAGGACAAGACCAAGGACAAGCTGGGCCTGAAGGCGATCGAGACGCCGGACGCGAAGACCATCATCTTCCGCCTGCCCAAGCCCAACGGTGACTTCGAGCAGATGCTGGCGATGCCCACCGGCTCGCCCGTGAAGGCGTCCAAGGACACCGGCGCCCAGTACACCAACCAGCCCTTCTCCTCCGGCCCGTACAAGGTCCAGTCGTACAAGCCGGGCAAGGGCGCGGTCCTGGTCCGCAACGACAAGTGGAAGAAGGAGTCCGACCCGATCCGCCCGGCTCTGCCGGACAAGGTCACGGTGGACCTCAACTCCAACCTCGACGCCGTCGACGAGCGGCTGATCAAGGGCGACTACGACGTCTTCCTCAGCGCCACCGGCATGGGCCAGGCCGGCCGCAGCGAGGCGCTCAAGCAGCACAAGGGCAACGTCGACAACCTCGAGACGAGCTTCGTCCGGTACGTGGACTTCGCCACCAAGGTCAAGCCGTTCGACAACATCCACTGCCGCAAGGCGGTCTTCTACGGCGCCGACTACACGTCGCTGCAGACCATCCGCGGTGGCCCGCAGGCCGCCGGTGACATCGCCACCACCATGCTCCCCAAGAGCATCGCGGGCGCGGACGACTACGACCCGTACGGCATCCTGTCGCGCAAGGGCAAGCCGGACGCGGCCAAGGCCAAGGACGAGCTGAAGCAGTGCGGCAAGCCGGGCGGCTTCTCCGCCAACATCGTCGCTCGAACCGACCAGCCGAACGAGGTCAAGGCCGCCGAGGCGCTGCAGGAGTCGCTGGGCAAGGTCGGCATCAAGCTCCAGGTCGAGCCGATCGACGGTGCCTCCTCGGCGAGCATCACCGGCTCCCCCTCGGTGATGAAGAAGCGCAACCTGGGCCTGTCCATGACCGGCTGGGGCCCCGACTTCCCGACCGGTCAGGGCTTCGAGCAGCCGCTGATCGACGGCCGCTTCATCCAGCAGACCGGTAACTACAACGTCTCCGAGACCAACGACCCGAAGATCAACGGACTCTTCGACACGGCGCTCAAGGAGACGGACCCCGCCAAGGCCGGCGAGTCCTACAAGGAGATCAACCACAAGATCGCCGACCTCGCCGTGCAGATGCCCTTCCTCTACGAGAAGAACATCACCTGGCGCAGCTCCCGGCTGACGAACGCCTTCTCTTCGGCGGCCTACAACGGCCGTTACGACTACTCCCAGCTCGGCGTCGTCAAGTGATGGTTCGCCAAGCGACCGTCACACCCCACCATCGCCGAACCGTATAGGCCCGAAGGGCAGGTGATGGCCGCGGGTGGTGGTCCGGGAGTCCCCTGATCGGGGGCTCCCGGGCCGCCGCCGGGCCGCGCACAGTGCTTGCATATGTCATCCGGCGCTTGTTCGCCGTCATCATGATGCTGTTGGTCGTCACACTCACGACCTTCGCCATCTTCTTCATGATCCCGAAGTGGGCCGGTTCCGATCCCGCGCTCCTCTTCGTCGGCAAACAGTCCGACCCGGAGGCCATCGAGGGCATCAGACAGAAGCTGAGTCTCGACGATCCGCTGCTGGTGCAGTTCTGGCACTTCGTCGAGGGTCTGTTCGCCGGTCGTGACTATGCCAACGGCAACGATGTCACCCACTGCCCCGCGCCATGCTTCGGCTACTCCTTCCGCACCGAGCAGGCGGTGTGGCCGCAGCTGACCGACGCCATGCCGGTCACCCTCTCGCTCGCCGCGGGCGCCTGTGTGCTGTGGCTGGTCGGCGGCGTCAGCGCCGGCGTCGTCTCCGCGCTGCGCCGGGGCACCCTGTGGGACCGCGCGGCGATGGGCGTCGCCCTTGCCGGTGTCTCGCTCCCGATCTACTTCACCGGTCTGCTCTCCCTGGCCATCTTCAGTTACCAGTTGAACTGGGTCGACGTGGACTACAAGGGGCTCACCGAGGATCCGGCCATGTGGTTCCAGAGTCTGATCCTCCCCTGGATCACCCTCGCGTTCCTCTACGCCGCGACGTACGCCCGGCTCACCCGGGCCACCATGCTGGAGATCATGGGCGAGGACTACATCCGCACGGCCCGCGCCAAGGGTCTACGGGAGCGGGTCGTCATCGGACGGCACGCCATGCGCTCCACCTGGACGCCGATCCTCACCCTGCTCGGCCTGGACCTCGGCGCCCTGCTCGGCGGTGCGGTGCTGACCGAATCCACCTACAACCTGCCGGGCCTCGGCCGACTCGCGGTGACCGCGATCAGCAACAAGGACCTGCCGGTCATCCTCGGCGTCACCTTGATGGCGGCCCTGTTCATCGTGGTGGCCAACCTCATCGTGGACCTCCTGTACGCCGTCGTCGACCCGCGAGTGAGGCTCGGATGACCGATATCGAAAAGTCCGGGTCCGACAAGCCCGCCGAGCTCGACAAGCCCGAGAAGACCGGGAAGCCCGAGGAGACCGGGAAGCCCGAGGAGACCGGGAAGCCCGGGAAGACCGGCGATCTGCCGGCCACCGGCACCGCGCTCGGGGAGGTCGCCGCGGCCGGCTCCCCGGCCCCCACCACCTTCCTCGAGGTGCGCGACCTCAAGGTCCACTTCCCGACGGACGACGGTCTGGTCAAGTCGGTGGACGGGCTCAGCTTCCGGCTGGAGAAGGGCAAGACGCTCGGCATCGTCGGCGAGTCCGGCTCCGGCAAGTCCGTCACCTCGCTGGGCATCATGGGTCTGCACACCGCCGGGCAGTACGGCCGGCGCAAGGCGCAGATCTCCGGCGAGATCTGGCTGAACGGGCAGGAGCTGCTGGGCGCCGACCCGGACGAGGTGCGCAAGCTGCGCGGCCGTGAGATCGCGATGATCTTCCAGGATCCGCTGTCGGCGCTGCACCCCTACTACACCATCGGCCGCCAGATCAGCGAGGCGTACCGGGTCCACCACGACGTCACCAAGGACGTGGCCCGCAAGCGCGCCATCGAGATGCTGGACCGCGTCGGCATCCCGCAGCCGGACAAGCGGGTGGACAGCTATCCGCATGAGTTCTCCGGCGGTATGCGGCAGCGCGCGATGATCGCGATGTCGCTGGTCAACAACCCCGAGCTGCTGATCGCCGACGAGCCGACCACCGCCCTGGACGTCACCGTGCAGGCGCAGATCCTCGACCTCATCCGGGATCTGCAGAAGGAGTTCGGCTCCGCGGTCATCATCATCACCCACGACCTGGGCGTCGTCGCCGAGCTCGCCGACGACCTCCTGGTGATGTACGGCGGCCGCTGCGTCGAGCGCGGTCCGGCCGAGAAGGTCTTCTACGAGCCCCAGCACCCCTACACCTGGGGCCTGCTCGGCTCGATGCCGCGTATCGACCGCGACCAGACCGAGCGCCTCATCCCGGTCAAGGGCTCCCCGCCCAGCCTGATCAACGTGCCGTCCGGCTGTGCCTTCCACCCGCGCTGCCCGTACGCCGATGTGCCCAAGGACAACATCACGCGCACGGAGCGGCCGGAGCTGCGTGTGGCCGGAAGCGGCGACCACTTCTCCGCGTGCCATATGGCGCAGGAGGAGCGCACGCGGATCTGGACCGAAGAGATTGCGCCGAAGCTGTGACGGACACGAAGGATCCGAAGATGACGGTCCCGGAGCAGGCGACCACCACCCCCGAACCGCTGCTCAAGGTGTCCGGCCTGGTCAAGCACTTCCCCCTCAAGAAGGGGCTGCTGCAGCGGCAGGCCGGCGCGGTGCAGGCGGTGGACGGCCTGGACTTCGACGTACGGCCAGGGGAAACCCTGGGCGTGGTGGGCGAATCGGGCTGCGGCAAGTCCACCATGGGGCGGCTGATCACCCGGCTGCTGGAACCCACCAGCGGGAAGATCGAGTTCCAGGGCAAGGACATCACACACCTCGGCACCGCCGGGATGCGGCCGATGCGCCGCGATGTGCAGATGATCTTCCAGGACCCGTACTCCTCGCTGAACCCCCGGCACACGATCGGCACCATCGTCTCGGCGCCGTTCCGGCTCCAGGGGGTCAAGCCGGAGGGCGGCATCAAGGCCGAGGTGCAGCGGCTGCTGTCGGTGGTCGGCCTCAACCCCGAGCACTACAACCGCTATCCGCACGAGTTCTCCGGCGGCCAGCGCCAGCGCATCGGCATCGCCCGGGCGCTCGCGCTCAAGCCCAAGCTGGTGGTGGCGGACGAGCCGGTCTCGGCGCTGGACGTCTCGATCCAGGCCCAGGTGGTCAACCTGCTGGACGACCTCCAGGAGGAGCTCGGCCTCACGTATGTGATCATCGCGCACGACCTGTCGGTCATCCGGCATGTCTCGGACCGGATCGCGGTGATGTACCTCGGCAAGATCGTCGAGCTGGCGGACCGCCAGGACCTGTACGAGCGGCCGATGCACCCGTACACCAAGGCGCTGCTCTCGGCGGTGCCGGTGCCGGACCCCAGGCGGCGCGCGAAGCGTGAGCGGATCCTGCTCAAGGGCGATGTCCCCTCACCGATCTCGCCGCCGTCCGGCTGCCGCTTCCACACCCGGTGCTGGAAGGCGACCGAGGTGTGCAAGCAGCAGGAGCCGCCGCTGATCGCGCTGGCGACCGGGCACCAGGTGGCCTGCCACCACCCGGAGAACGCTCCGGACCAGGCGCCGGGGGAGAAGGCCGGGCCCGCGGCGGCGGCGAAGGTGGAGAAGAAGGCGGAGTAGCCGGGCGAGGGCTGGGAAGGGCCGGGCGGGGGCAGCCCCTGGGGGAGCGGCCCGAGGGCGAGAACACCCGATGAGTAAAAATGTCGGGTGTTCATCGATCTGTTCAGCCCGTCCGTCCAGCACTCGCTCGACCTCGTCGGAATCTTCGTCTTCGCGATATCCGGCGCCCTGCTCGCCGTGCGCAAGAACTTCGACGTCGTCGGCATGGCGATGCTCGCCGAGGTCACCGCGCTGGGCGGCGGGGTGTTCCGCGACCTGGTCATCGGCGCCGTACCGCCGGCCGCCTTCACTGATCTCGGCTACTTCATCACCCCGCTCATCGCCACCGTCATCGTCTTCTTCCTGCACCCCGAGGTGGAGCGGATCATGGCGGCGGTGGGCGTCTTCGACGCGGCCGGCCTCGGGCTCTTCTGCGTCACCGGCACCATGAAGGCGTACGACCACGGGCTCGGCCTCACCTTCTGCGCCGTCCTCGGCATGACCACGGCGATCGGCGGCGGCGTGCTGCGCGACCTCCTCGCCCACGAGGTGCCCTCACTGCTGCGCTGGGACCGCGGCCTGTACGCGGTCCCGGCCATCGTGGGCGCCACGATCGCGGCGCTGCTCATCCACTACGACGCGCTGACGGGCGGCACCAGCGCCCTCGCGGCCACCGTGGCGTTCCTGGTCCGGCTGATGGCGATGCGGTTCGGATGGCGCGCGCCGCGCGCCTGGAACCGGCGCAGCACGGCGGCGGAGGAGGTCTGACCGAGCGGGCCGGTCGGGGCGCGGTCGGCGGCAGTAGCGTTCACCGTGGTTGTATGGCGACCGTCGGGGCTGCTGCGCCCCGGAGGCGAAGCGAGCCCCGAAAAAAAGGGGAGATGTGTGGTGAAGGACACCCTGAGCTCGACCGAGGGCGGCCGCTCCGCCCTGCGTCTGGAGCGGCGGATCGGCCATCCGCCCGAGGAGGTCTGGCGGGCCCTGACCGAGCCCGCCCTGATGGCCCACTGGTTCCCCGCCGAGGTCCGGCTGGAGCCCCGGGTCGGCGGGCGGATCGACTTCGTCTTCCCCGGGCATGACGTACCGGACACCCACGGGGCCGTCACGGAGCTCGACCCACCGCGCGTCTTCGTCTTCACCTGGGGCGACGATCTGCTCCGCTGGGAGCTGCGCCCCGAGGCCGAAGGCAGCGCGCTGACCCTCACCCACACCTTCCGCGACCGCTTCGGCGCGGCCAGCTTCGCCTCCGGCTGGCACACCTGCATCTCGGCGCTGGCCACCCTGCTGGACGGCGAGAAGAGCGGGATCGCGGCGGACACGGCCGAGCTGCACGAGCGCTATGTCGAGGCGTTCGGACTGGCCGAGGGGGTCGTCGAGACCACCGAGGACGGCTGGCGGCTGCGGTTCGAGCGGCAGCTGGTCCGTCCGGCCGAGACGGTGTGGCAGGCGCTGACCGGACCGGCCGGCGCCGAGGAGCCCGTGGTGGGCGGCGCGGTGCCGATCGGGTTCCGTACGGACGCGGTCCCGCCCGGCCCGGTCGCGGATGTGACCGCGCCGCGCGAGCTCTCGTACGACTGGCTCCTCGGCGGCCGCCCGGTCGGCCGGGTCCGGTGGCAGCTGACCGTCGGCACGGGCCACGGCGCGCGCCTCATCCTCACCCAGACCGGCCCGGCCGAGGCCGCCGAGGAGCGGGACGCGGCGCTCGCGGAGTGGCGTAAGCACCTCGCGCTGCTGGCCACGAAGCTGCTGCACATGCGGGGCTGAGCCCCCCGAGGAGGAGCCCGCCGGGGGGGGGGGGCGGCCCCGCGGGGGGGGCGGCCCCGCCCGGGGTGGGACAGATCAGGCGTTCGCGGCGGCCACGCGGCCGGCGAAGCCGTAGCCCGCCTCGTCGACGGTCTTGGCGAGCAGCTGGTCGAACGCCGCATCGGGCTTGGTGGCGGTCGTCACGGTCACCAGTCCGGTGCCGATCTCGACCTCGACGTCCTTGACGTCGTCCAGGGCACCGACGGCCTTGGCGACGACGCCCTGGCAGTGGGCGCTGCCGACGCCCTCGACCCGGTAGCTGGTCGTGGACGTGGTGTGGCAGCTTCCGCCGGGGGTGCAGCAGTCCGACATGGGTGGTCCTCCGTCATCGATCGGTGGATACCCCAGCAGGGTATCGGTGACGCCTTTATGTATACCCCCCACCCGTATCGACCACAAGGCCGACCCGGGGTTGACTTGATACCCCCAGGGGGTAACTTGGGGTGTCGATATGCGGCTCCGCCGCGTGGTCGATATGCGGCTCCGCCGCGTGACGTGAAGGCCGCAGGACCAGCGGCCAGGAGACAAGGGATGTGTCATGAAGACCGGACTGCGGATCGCCGCATTCGCCGCCGCGCTGGCCGCCACCTTCGGCACCGCGTACGGCGTGGGCAGCGGAGTCGGCGAGATCTCGCCCGAGCCGGCGAGCGCGGCTCACCAGGGGCATACGGACAGCGCGCGGGGTGAGGGGAGCGAGCACGGCGGAGGAGATGAGCACGGCGGAGAAGATGAGGCCGGAGGCCAGGAGCTCTCCCCGCCCGGGGGCCTGCAGATATCCGAAGGGGGCTACACCCTCGATCTGAAGACCCCGCGGCTCCAGCCGGGCAAGCGCGCCGAGCTGCGCTTCGCCATCGTGCGGGAGGCGACCGGACGCCCGCTCACCGCCTACGACCGCGAGCACGACAAGGAACTGCACCTGATCGTCGCCTCACGCGACCTGGCGACCTTCCGTCATCTGCACCCGACCCGGGCGGCCGACGGCACCTGGTCCACGTCCGTGGCTCTGCCCGAGGCCGGCCCGTACCGGGTCTTCGCCGACTTCACGCCCAAGGGCGGGGAAGGGCTCACCCTCGGCACCGACCTGGCCGTGCCCGGAGCGTACGAGTCGGCGAAGCTGCCCGTGAGCGACACCACGGCCCGCGTCGACGGGTACCAGGTCGAGCTGGCCGGCGGCCTCACCCCGGGCAAGAGCAGCGAGCTGACGCTCACCGTCAGCAAGGACGGCAAGCCGGTGCGGGATCTCCAGCCCTACCTCGGCGCCTACGGCCACCTGGTCGCCCTGCGCTCCGGCGACCTCGCCTATCTGCACGTCCACCCCGGTGGCGAGCCCGGAGACGGCAGGACGGAGCCCGGCCCCGAGATCTCCTTCATGGCGACGGCACCGAGCCCGGGCGCGTACCGCCTGTTCCTGGACTTCAAGCACCAGGGCCAGGTCCACACCGCGGCCTTTACCGTCCAGGCCGGCCGGAATACCTCAATTGGATGAGGAGGAATTCGGTCGACTGATGTACTCGGATTTCGGCTAAGCGTACGAAGCTGCAGGCCAGGGCGGCTTCCTAGGCTCTGAGGCATGGAAATTCGCGGCCGCGACCCCAAATCGCGCCGCCGTGTTGCCCCTGTCCCCTCCGGAAGAGCTGAAGCCTTGATGCCTGCTGCCCCCCGAGTACGTCCCGCCACCGACCGGACCGGCCGCCGCCGCCGGCGCATGCTGGGCGCGGCGGTCGCCACGGCCATTGCCGCGGGTGCCCTGGCGGCACCTGCGGCAATGGCCGCGGACCGCGGCACCCCGCGCGGCGCCGAGGCGGCCGGTGCGGAGAAGCCCGGCCCCAAGCTCAACACCGGCTCCCCGGTGCGAGTGAACCAGGTCGGCTATCTGACCCACGGCCCCAAGAAGGGCACCGTCGTCACCGACGCCACCAAGCCCCTGAGGTGGACCCTCCGGGCCGCCGACGGCACCAAGCGGGCCAGCGGCACCACCACCCCCGCGGGCATCGACCCGAGCTCCGGGCAGAACGTCCAGACCTTCGACTTCAGCAAGGTCACGGACAAGGGCAAGGGGTACACCGTCAACGTCGACGGGAAGCAGAGCGAGCCGTTCTCCATCAGCGACGATCTCTACAGCTCGCTGCGCCGCGACTCGCTGGAGTACTTCTACCAGAACCGCAGCGGCATCAAGATCGACGCTGATCTCGTCGGCGGCAAGTACGCCCGCCCCGCGGGTCATGACAAGGCCGGTCCGCACCGGGGCGACACCGACGTCCCGTGCCAGCAGGGTGTGTGCGACTACCGCCGCAATGTCTCCGGCGGCTGGTACGACGCCGGCGACCAGGGCAAGTACGTCGTCAACGGCGGTATCTCCGTGGCCCAGCTGATGTCGGAGTTCGAACGCACCAAGACCATCAAGGGCGCCGACGCCAAGCCGCTGGGCGACGGCAAGCTCCGGGTGCCCGAGCACGGCAACGGCATCCCGGACATCCTCGACGAGGCCCGCTGGGAGATGGACTTCCTGATGCGTATGCAGGTGCCTCAGGGCAAGCCGCTGGCCGGTATGGCCTTCCATAAGGTGCACGACAAGGAGTGGACCGGCTTCCCGACGCGGCCGGACCAGGACAAGCAGCAGCGCGAGCTGCACACGCCGTCCACCGCCGCCACGCTCAACCTCGCGGCCACCGCCGCCCAGAGCGCCCGCCTCTTCAAGCCGTACGACCCGCAGTTCGCCGCCCGGAGCCTGAAGGTGGCCAAGACCGCGTGGGCCGCGGCCAAGGCACATCCGAACATGCTCGCCGGCGACCAGGACTCCACGGGCGGTGGCGCGTACGGCGACAGCAACGTCAGCGACGAGTTCTACTGGGCCGCGTCCGAGCTGTTCATCACCACCGGTGACAACACCTACCGCAAGGCCGTCCTCAACTCTCCGCTGTACGGCGACGTCGACCAGATCTTCCCGCGCACCAGCGCCCTGTCCTGGGCACAGACCGCGGGCCTCGGACAGCTCGACCTGGCCACCGTACCCAACAAGCTCACCGCCAAGCAGCGCGCCGAGGTGCGCAAGACGGTGATCCGGGCCGCCGACCGCTACGCCTCGTTCTCCGCGAAGTCGGCGTACGGAGTGCCGTACGCGCCGAAGAGCGGCAAGTACGAGTGGGGTTCCAACAGCCAGGTGCTGAACAACATGGTCGTGCTCGCCACGGCACACGAACTGACCGGTAAGACCCGCTACCGTGTCGCGGTGCTGCACGGCATGGACTATCTGCTGGGCGGTAACCCGCTCAACCAGTCCTATGTCACGGGCTACGGCGAACGGGACTCGCACCGCCAGCACCACCGCTTCTGGGCGCACCAGCTCGACGCCAAGCTGCCGAGCCCCTCGCCCGGCACGCTGGCCGGTGGCCCGAACTCCGGTCTTGAGGACCCGGTCGCCCAGAAGAAGCTCAAGGGCTGCGCCCCGGCGATGTGCTACACCGACGACATCATGGCGTTCTCCACCAACGAGGTGACCATCAACTGGAACGCCCCGCTGGCCTGGATCTCGTCGTATGTCGACGATCTGGGCAAGGGCATGGCCTACAAGGGCTGAGCCGGTAAGGGCTGAGCCGGCGAAGACTGAGCCGGCAAGGGCTCGGTCGACCACACCACGCCGCCGAGGGCGGTCGCGCAGAGTGCGCGGCCGCCCTCGACGCATGAGCGGGGGCGTCAGGAGATGGTGATGGCCAGTTCGTCGTCGGTGAAGGTGCCGTGCGCGGGGTTGATGTCCGTCTCCCCGCCGCGGCCGTCGCAGTTTCGGTCCGGGTTGAACAGCAGATAGGTGCCCGAGGAGCAGCTGATGGCCATCTCGGCGTCGCCGCCCAGGACCACGCTGCCCGACAGATTGGCCCCGCCCTGGACGATGGCGTTGTCCTTGACCACGACGTTGCCGCCGACGGTGGCGCCCGAGTTCACCCAGGACAGGCCCTCGATACGGGCGTTGCCGGTGACGGTGGAGCTGCCGTACACCGCGGCGCGCGGCCCGACGTAGGCGCTGGCGGCGACATTGGCGCGGTTGTCGACCCAGCCACCACCGTTGGAGTGCCAGTGTCCGCCACCGGTGGCGGCCGGCTTCTGGTAGCCCGGCTCAAAGCCGGACGGGATGGCGCCGCTGATCCGGAACTCGTACGGATAGCGGTAGTTCTTGGTGTAGCCGTCGAGGTAGGCGTAGTGGTGCACGGTGCTCGGGGCACCGGTGACCACCAGGTACACCTCCTTCTCGCCGGGCTGGGTCTGGAAGCTGAGCTGGCCGTCGGCGCTCGTGGAGACGGGACCGTAGCGCGGGGTGCCGTTCTTCACCGCGACAAAGCCGTAGGACCAGCCGGACCCGGCGGCCGTGTTGACATGACCCTTGAGGTGCAGCTTGATCAGCGCCCCGTCGCTGCTGGGCACCAGCTTGATCTTGTTGTAGCCGTAGTCGGACGGGGCGAGCGGGTCCGGGATGGCGTAGTGGCCGGCGGACTGGTTGACGGCGTTCACCGGGACGCCGTTGTAGGCGTTGATGAAGCCCGCGCCGTAGACGTTGTTGATGAACGGCATGATGTGGGACCGGTTGGAGTAGTCGTAGGTGACCTGGCGCTGCGCGTACTCCGCGATCCGCGTGTTCAGCTGGGCCTGGCTGAGGTTGTTGATCCGCCGGTAGACCTCCAGCGGGTGTTCGTTGTTCTTGGCCTGGTTCCAGATGTCGGTGAAGGTCTTCATCCCGCCGTAGCGGTCGACCAGGTACTGCACCAGCATCCAGTTGCCGTAGTGGTGGCGGCTGGAGGAGTAGGCGAGGTTCTCGGTGCGCAGGAATCTGGTCAGATCGCCCGCGCCCCCGTCCGGGTACACCTGCATCGCCATGTACTCGGCGCCGGTCTCCCAGAACGTCCCGGCCGACGGGTCGGTCAGCCCGGCGCCGCCGCCCTTGCCCATGAAGGTGTAGTTCTGGAACACATGGCCCAGCTCATGGGCCAGTCCCCAGGAGCCGGGCTGGGCCGCGCCGGGGGCGATGTTGATCACGCCGACCTTGCCGTCGGCCTGGCCGCCCGAGGCCCAGGCGTTGAGGTTGCTGTTGTTCCAGGTCTGGGTGACGATCACATCGATCTTGTACTGGGACAGCAGACCGGTCTCCGGCGTGAACTGCAGCGAGTTGACGTAGAAGGTGTACAGCCGCTCCAGCTGGCTGAGGATGTCATCGGGGTCGAACCGGTACTGTCCCGAGGCGTTCTTGGGGTCGGTGCCCGACTTCTCTCCCCACAGCAGGATGAAATTGTTGGACTCCTTGGTCCGGTTCTGGGCCCATGGCACCTCGCCGGTCGCCGCCCAACTCGGCGGGATGTACACCGTCTTGGCCGCGGCTGCCGTCGGTGCGTGCGTGCGGGCGGTCGCGGGTGTCACGCCCAGGGCGACGGTGAGCGCCAGCAGCGCCGCCGCCGCGATCAATCGTCGCGGCCATGTCAATAATGGGGATCTCATGCCCGATCCTCCGTTTCCGATGGGGTTCCCGTGGGGTGTGAGGAAATAGTGTCACGGGAGCGCTCCCACGGCCATGGCTGTGCTCATCGGTCAAACCGCTCAACTTTCCTGTGGCCGTGAATAAGATGCCGACATGATCCTGACGGGGGTGACGTCGGGGGCCTTGGCCATCTGTGTGGCGCTGTTGTGGGCGCGCAGGAAGCTGGTCGTGGTCACCGTCGACGGTATGAGCATGGCGCCCACGATGACGCACGGCGACCGCGTCCTCGTCAGGCGAAGGCGGCCGCGGCAGGTGAGGGTCGGCGACATCGTCGTGCTGGAACCTCCGTCGGAGGGGCCCTGGCGCACGGCCGCCACGGCCGGTGCCGACGGCCGGATCTGGAACGTGAAACGCGTCGTTGCCGTTCCGGGTGACCCCGTGCCGCCCGAGGTGCCCGGTGAGGGGCGGGTGGGGGCGGGAGCCCTCGCGGTGCTCGGCGACAACCGCGCCGACAGCATCGATTCCCGGCATCGAGGCTTGTATCCGGCCGAGCGGCTGATGGGAGTCGTGGTCCGCAGGCTTGCCCCACGATGAGATTCCGGCTCCTTGGCCCGCTCGAGATCCGAGCCGAAGATCGTCGAATCCATGTCGCGGGGGGCAAACAGCGAACGATCGCCGCTGCGCTGCTGGCCTCCGCCGGTCAGGTGGCCGCGGTCTCCACGCTGATCAACGAGATCTGGGGCGACCGGGCGCCGTCCTCCGCCGTGCCCAATCTCCGCACCTACGTCATGCGGATACGGCGCAGTGATCAGGCGTTCGGCGAGCGCCTGACGACCTCGCCGTCCGGCTACTCGCTGCGGGTCGAGCCGGGTGAACTGGATGTGTGGACCTTCGAGGAAACGGCGGAGCAGGGGCGCAAGGCGCTTGCGAAGGGGGATGCTCGCACCGCCGCCGCGGCGTTCGACCACGCCCTGGCGCAGTGGCGGGGGCGCCCGTTGGAGGACATCCCCTTGGGTTCCGCCCTGAACGAGATCGCGCAGGTCCTCGCCGAGCACTACGCGCAGGCGGTCGAGGACCGCGCGGAAGCCGGTCTCGCGCTCGGGGACCATCGAAACGTGGCGGACCGGCTCCGTCCGTTCCTCGAACGCCATCCGCTGCGGGAACGCGCCTATGGCCACCTGATGCTGGCGCTCTACCGCGGCGGAGACGTCCAGGCCGCGGTGAGCGTCTTCCACCGGGCGCGCGCACTCCTGAGCGAGGAACTTGGCGTCGACCCGGGCCGCGAGCTCTGCCGACTCCTTCAGTCGATGCTCGCCCGCGATCCGGAGCTTGAGGCTCCGCCGCCGGGCCCCGGTCCCTCCGTGTCCGTCACGGTGTCCGGACCCCCGCTCGCCCGGCCCATGCCGCGGCAACTGCCGCCGAAACCGCCGATCTTCGAGGGGCGCGCGGCGGAACTGGCCCGCATGACCCACGCGTTACGCGCGGACGCGGGCCCGCCCGTGGTCGCGATCCACGGGCCGGGCGGCATCGGGAAGTCGGCCCTCGGGCTCCGCGCCGCCTACGATGTCGCCGACCACTACCCCGACGGACAGCTGTATGTGGACCTCCAGGGGGCGACCTCAGGCCTGGAGCCGCTGCCTCCCGGCGAGGTGCTCGGCCGGTTCCTGCGCGCCCTGGGCGTCGACCGGCAGGAACTCCCGGTTGTCGAGGCGGAGGCGGCCGCGCTGCTCCAGTCGCTGCTCGCCGAACGGCGGGTGCTGCTCCTCCTGGACAACGCGACGAGCGCCGCGCAGGTGAGACCGCTGTTACCGGCCGGCCGAGGGTGCGCCACCATCGTCACCGGCCGGGCGGTGCTCGCCACCCTGGACGCCGAGCAGATCGTCCTCGGCGAGCTCGCCCATGCGGAAGCCGTGGCGGCATTGGCCCTGCACGCGGGCGAGGGCAGGGCCGCGGAGGACCCGGAGGCGATCGGCGCGGTCGCCAGGGCGTGCGCGGGGCACCCCCTGGCCGTCCGGATCGCGGGCGCGCGGCTCGCGGCGCGCCCCGACCTGCCGCCTGCCTGGCTGCGGCGGCGGCTGGAACGGCGGACGCTCAACGAGTGGTCCACGGGCGACCTGGACCTTCGCGCCTGCTTCGCGGCCAGCTATCAGACGCTGTCCGACGACACCGCGGCCCGGGCGTTCCAGCTGCTGGGCGCGGTGTGCCCCGCCGACATCAGCGCCGGGCTCGCCGCGGCGCTGCTGGGCGGCGATGCCTCCACCACGGAGGCCACGCTGGACCAACTGGTGCGGGCCCGTCTCCTGGAGGCCGTGGGGGAGGGGCACTTCCGCATGCACCGGCTGATCCGGCTGTACGCCACGGAGTTACCGGCCGCGGCCGCGCGTACGGCACGCACGGCGGCGCGGTCTCGCCGCGGTGTATGAGCCCGTATATGGCCCGTCCGTAGCCTCGGCAAAGATCGTCCTCGAGAGAAGGGAACATTCATGTTCGCTTTGATGGACAAGGTGCTGGAGCGCCTGGTGCCGAAGGCCACGGCGAGCGCCGATGTCTCGTACTACAAGAAGTGCGGCTCCTGCGGGTGGGTCGACGCCTTCGGGAACTACGCACAGCTCAAGCGGCTGTGTCACGTCGTGGGCGGGACCTCCAGCTGCGGGCCGTGCGAGTACTGGGACATCCCCTGCTGATTGATGTCCTATCTGTTTCTCGGGTGCCGCGCGCTGCTCTTCGCGGTCTTCCTCGTCGCCCTGACGGGCAAGGTCCGCGACCGCGCGGCATTCGCCGAATTCACGTCCTCGATCGTCGCCTTGCGGCTGCTGTCCCGGAGAACATCCGCGGGGGCCGCGGGGGCGATCGTGGCCGGTGAAGTCGCGGCGACGGCACTACTCGCGGTCACCGGCACCGCGCTCGTCGGTCTCGTGGTGGCGATCGGTCTGCTCGTGGCCTTCACCACGGGCATCGTCATGGCGCTGCGCGGCGGCCGGCCGGCCCCGTGCCGCTGCTTCGGCGCCTCGGCCACTCCGATGGGCCCGATCCACGTCGTGCGCAATCTGACCCTCGCCGTCATCGGCGGCGTCGGCCTGACCGCGGGGTTCACGGATGCGGCCTGGCCGCCGCAGCCGGCCGGAATCGCCCTCACCCTCGCCATGGCGCTGATCGGCGCGCTCCTCGTGGTCCGCCTCGACGACCTGGCCTTTTTGTTCACCGACCCGAAGCGAGACTTGCCTTCATGATCTTCCTTGTCGCCGCAGTGGTGCTGATCGGCCTGCTCTGCCTGTTCGACCTGCTGCTCACCTTCGCCGTGCTGCGCAGGCTCCGCGAACACACCGCCGAGTTGGGCAGGCTCGGCGCGCAGCCCACGTTCACGGCATACGACCCGCAGGTCCTCGTGGGCATCAAGGCCCCGGATCTCGCAGCGGAGTCCGGCACCCGGCTCGTGGCGTTCTTCGACGCGGACTGCGAGGCGTGCCACGAACACGCCCCGGAGTTCGCGGGCACGGTCGCCCGCGCCTTCGACAACGTCCTGGCCGTCGTCTCCGGTAAGGGCCGGGAGGCGGAGGAGCTCCTGGCCGTGGTGGGCCCCGACATCCCCGTCGTGCGGGAGGCGGCGGCGCGGGCGCTGGTCCAGAGCGTCGGTCTCAAGGCGTTCCCGACCTTCCTCCTCGTCCAGGCCGACGGAACGATCACTCAGGCGGTCAACGAGCCGGGTGAGCTGACCCAGCCGGTGCCAACCGCGTGAAACGCCTGCGGGAGTCCATGCGGCCGGTGGGCATCGCCCTGGGGCTGTGCTGGCGTGCGGGGCGGGCACGTTTCCTGGCCTACCTCGCGGCCACCGTGATCGGCGGGCTGCTGCCCACCGGCACGGCGTGGATCACCAAATTCGTGGTGGACGACCTCACCTCCCGACATACGGCGGGCGCCCTGCGCTGGTCGGCGGCGCTCGCCGGGGTGGGGCTGGCCACCGGGCTGCTGCCGTATCTGACCCGCTTCCTGCGGAGCGAGCTGGACCGCAAGCTCGACCGGCTCATGCAGGATCGGCTGTACACCGCGCTCAACGGGCTTCAGGGGCTGGCGCGGTTCGAGGACCCGAAGTTCCGCAACGACCTCACCATGGCGTCGCAGGCGTCCGGCGGCGCGATGGGGTCCGCCACCGCCGGCCTGTTCGACATCGGACGCAGCATGATCACCGTGGTCAGCCTGCTGGCGACGCTGGCCGCCCTGAGCCCGGTCATGGCGGCCCTGGTGGCAGCCGCCGCGGTGCCCGCCCTCCTGGGCCATCTGGCCCTGTCGCGCGGACGCGTCTCCATGCTCGCCACGATCTCCCCGGCCACCCGGCGGCAGCTCTTCTACTCGTCGCTGATCACCGATCTCAACGCGGTGAAGGAGACCCGTCTGTTCGGCCTCGGCGACTTCCTCAAGGGGCGCATGCTGGACGAGCTTGCCACCATGCACCAGGGCGAACGACGCGTCGACCGGCAGGAGTTCCGCACCCACGGCCTGCTCGCCCTGCTGTCCTCCGCGGTGTCCGGGGGAGGGCTGGTGTGGGCCGTCTTCGCGGCCACCGACGGCACTCTGAGCGTCGGCGCCGTCATGGCCTTCGTCGCCGCCGTGGCCGGTGCGCAGGGGGCGCTGATCGGTCTGGCGACCGGCCTCGCCGCCGCCCACCAGGCACTGCTCCTGTTCGGCTACCACCAGAAGATCACCTCCACCCCCGAGGACCTTCCGGCCGCCACCGCGCCGGCGCTCTCCCCCCTCCGCGCGGGGATCGAGCTGCGGGACGTGTGGTTCCGCTACGACGAAGGCCACCCCTGGGTGTTGCGCGGCGTCAGTTTCACGCTGCCGCACGGGTCGTCGGTCGCGCTCGTCGGGCTCAACGGGGCGGGCAAGAGCACCCTCATCAAGCTGCTCTGCCGGTTCTACGACCCCACCCGCGGCGCCATCCTCTGGGACGGTGTCGACATCAGGACGATTCCCCCGGCGGAGCTGCGCCGCAGGATGGGCGTCCTGTCCCAGGACTTCATGTGCTACGACCTCACGGCGGCCGAGAACATCGGGGTCGGAGACCTGTCCCTGCTGAACGACCTCCCGCGCGTCAGGGCCGCCGCCCGGCTGGCCGACATCGACACCAAGCTGGGGCAACTCCCGCAGGGCTACGACACGCTGCTCAGCCGGATCTTCTTCGAGAGCGCCGACCAGGACGACCCGCGGACTGGAGTCGTGCTGTCCGGCGGCCAGTGGCAGCGCGTCGCGCTGGCCCGCACCCTCCTGCGCGAGGACAGCGACCTGCTCATCCTCGACGAGCCCAGCGCCGGGCTCGACGCCGACGCGGAGCACGAGATCCACCGCCGCCTGCGCCACCACCGGTCGGGACGCACCAGCCTGCTGGTCTCCCACCGCCTCGGGGCGGTCAGGGAGTCGGACACCATCCTCGTCCTGGAAGACGGCCGCATCGTCGAACAGGGCACTCACGGGGAGCTCATGGCCGCCGCGGGGGAGTACGCCCGCCTGTTCGCACTCCAGGCCGAGGGCTACCGAGCCCCGGAGGACTACAACCATCCAGCCCCCTCACATGTCTCCTAGATGACGCAAACAGCGTCCAGGGGTAATAAGGGGGATACATGAAGCTTTCTCGCTATATGGCCGCCACTGCGGTCCTGGCCTCCGCCGTCGCGGGCACCGCGGCCCTGGCCCCGCAGGCCACGGCCGCCACCAGGGCCGCGTACAACGGGGTCTGCGGCAGCGGCTACAAGGTGGTGAACTCGGCGCCGATCGGCCAGAAGGGCACCGTCTACCTGACGTACAACTCCGCGAAGGGCAAGAACTGCGTGGTCACCGTGCGGAACGCCACGGGTGCCCCACTCCCGATGTTCGCCTACCTCTATGCGAACGACGGCGAGTACCAGGAGGACGTCGGCGACTACACGTCCTACGCGGGCCCGGTGTACGTCTCCGCGCGCGGCAAGTGCGTGGACTGGGCCGGCGGCATCGACAACCAGGCGACCTGGACGTACGGGAGCAACTGCGGATCGCTGAAAGAGCACCGGGTGACCAAGAGCTGGTGACCGGTGGCCGGTTACGGGCCGGCTCTGAACCACCGCCCCCCGCGTCCCGCCGAGCGGCCCGATGCCGCTTCGGCGGGCGCGGGGGTGTTCCCGCGCTCAGCGTCCCCGCAGGGCGGCCAGTGTGGCGTCGAGGTCGGCGGGGCGGGGCCGGTTATGGGGGAGTCTGGCGAGAAGCGCGGCCATGCCACAGGTGTTGGTGAGCGCCGAGAACACCAGCCCTCCCGCGACACCCGCCGAAACCAGCTGCCAGGCCGGGTGCAGCAGACCGAGGCCCAGACCGGTCAGCACGACGGCCCCGGCGGTGAAGCGGACCTGGCGCTCCATGCTCCAGGTGGCGCGGGAGGCGGTCTCGGGGCGGTGCAGCTCATGGCCGCGGTCCGCCCAGGCGCTGGTCCCTCCGGTCAGGGTCGCGGCGGCCACCCCCTGCTCGGCGAGCGTCCGGCACGCCTGCGCGGAGCGTGTGCCGGACGCGCAGACCAGGAGTATGCCGCCCCTCCCGGCGGCCTCCTCGATCGCGGGCAGGGCGCGGCCGAGTTGGTCCAGGGGGATGTTGTGGGCGCCGGGCAGATGTCCCGTGGCGTACTCGCCCGGTGTGCGGACATCGATGACCGTCAGGTCGTGCAGACTGGCACGGGCCTGGTCGGCGGTGCAGGTGTCGGGAGCGTTCATGGTGGTGCACATCCTGAGGGTTGTCGACGGTGCCCCATGCGGGGGGTAAATTACCCCTAGGGGTATTGTGTGGAGGTGTTCTCGTGGAACTGGATCTCGCCGGCGCGGAGCTGAAGGCCGTACTGAACCGGCTGCGGCGTGCTCAGGGGCAGATCTCCGGTGTGATCCGGATGATCGAGGAGGGGCGGGACTGCGAGGACGTTGTCACTCAGCTCGCCGCCGCGTCGCGCGCCTTGGACCGGGCGGGCTTCGCCATCATCGCCACCGGTCTGCAGCAGTGTCTGACCGACGTCGAGGCGCGGGGAAACGCGGACGAGGACCGGGATCAGATGCGCGCCAGGCTGGAGAAGCTGTTTCTCTCCCTCGCATGACGCTGATCGACGTGACGCTCATACGATCACGTCGATCAGCATGAGCGCCGCCACGGCCAGCAGCACCGAGGCGAAGGCCCGCCGGAGCGCATCGCCGGAGACCTTGGCCGCGAGGCGTTTCCCGTCCCAGGCGCCGAGGATCGCGGTCCCGGCGAAGGGCGCGAGGACCGCCCAGTCGATGCCGTGGGCGCTTCCGCCGCGGGCGAACAGCGCGGCCAGCGAGTTGGCGGTGATGACCAGCAGGCTGGTGCCGACCGCGGCCCGCATCCGCAGGCCGAGCGCGCCCACCAGGGCCGGTACGGCGAGAAAGCCGCCGCCCACGCCCAGGACGCCCGTCACGGCGCCGAGCCCGGCCCCGGCCCCGGCGGCCCGGCCCGGTCGCACCGGTCGGCTGCCCTCCTCTTGGGGCGCGTGCCGGAACATGCGCAGCGCGGCGACGGCCGCGACGAGGGCGAACGCCCCGGTCAGCAGGGAGGGCGGCAGCCGGCCGGCGGCCAGTCCGCCCAGGGCCGCGGGCAGCAGGCCCGCGGCCGCGAAGAGCGCCCCCGTACGCCAGCGGACGTTGCCGTCGCGCGCGTGTGCGTACAGCGCGGTGGCGGAGGTGGCGGTGACGATGATCAGGCTCGCGGTGGTGGCCGCGGCGGGGGTGAAGCCGAGCAGATAGATCAGAGCGGGGACTGCCAGCACGCTGCCGCCACCCCCGAGGGCACCCAGCGCGAGGCCGATGACGGCCCCGGCGGGCAGGGCGAGAAGCGCGGTGCTCACGCTGTCCGGCCGCCGTCGCCCGCGCCGCCCGCCACCGCGTTGTTGTTGTCGCCCGGGCCGGCCACCACCGGCAGGCCCGCCTCGGCCCACGCCCCCATCCCACCGGTGACGTCCACCGCGTCGATGCGGCGCCCGACGAGCAGTTCGACCGCCTGCCGGGAGCGGTTGCCGGTACGGCAGATCACCACGAGCGGGCGGCCCTGGAGGCCCTGGGGCAGTGGCGCCCCGGCCGTCAGCGCGGACAGCGGCGCGTGCACCGCGCCGAGCGCGTGTCCGGCGGCCCACTCCTCCGGCTCGCGCACATCCAGCAGCACCGCGCCGCCGTCCACCGCGGTGCGGGTCCGGGCCTGCTCGGCGGTGATCCGCTCAGGGGCACCGCCGGGGACACTTGAGACGACCGGCAGACCCGCCTCGCGCGCGGCGTCGAAACCGTCGTCCACGGCGACGACGGACCGGCCGGCGGCGTCCAGCAGCGAGGCGGCGATGGCGGCCCGCATCCCCCCGGCACAGTGCACCCACACGGTGCCCGCCGGGATCTCCGCGAGCCGGTCCCGCAGCTGGTGTACGGGGATGTGCAGCGAACCCGCGATGTGCTCCCGGGTGCGCTCGGACTCCCGGCGGACATCGACGACGACCGTCCCCCGGTCCGCGGCCCGGGCGGCGAGCCCGGCGAAGGTGGCGCGCGGGAAGGAGCGTGGCCGCTCCCTGTCCCGCAGCCATGCCGCGAGTGGGCCGGTGGCGGCGGCAGCGGGCCGGTCGATGCCGACGCGGACGAGTTCGCGCTGGGCGGCGGCCAGTTGCTCGGGCGACTCGGCGAGCAGGGTGACCGGCTTGCCCCAGGGGAGCAACCAGGCCAGATAGGTGGCGAGTTGACCGTCGGCCGCGAAGTTGAAGGTGCCGCCGACATGGCCCTCGGCGAAGGCGACGCGGTTGCGGAGGTCGACGACCCATTCGCCGGCCGCCAGGCGCGCGGCTATCTCGTCGGCGTCCGCGCGTGCGGGCGGGGTCAGATCGACGGGCGCCGGTCCGCCGGCGTTGGCCGGGCCCATGTGCGCGTAGTACGCGGGTATGTCGTCGAGGCCGGACAGCAGTCGGGCGACAAAGGTGTCGGCGTCCTCGGTGACCGCCTCGTTGGCGGCGCGTTGCTCGCCGATCGTCGTCGCGTCGCCCGCGGCCGGCCCGGAGGAGCAGAAGCTCCCGAAGCCATGGGTGGGCAGTACGGCGGTCTCGTCCGGCAGCTCGGCGGTGAGCCTGTGGACGGACGCGTGCTGGGCTCGGGCCAGCCGCTCGGTCAGCCGCGGTTCGACCAGATCCGGGCGCCCGACCGTACCGATGAGCAGCGACCCCCCGGTGAAGACGGCCACCGCCCGCCCGGCCTCCTCCAGCACGTACGCGGTGTGGTGCGGGGTGTGGCCGGGCGTGGCCAGTGCGCGCAGCGCCAGCCCGTCGCCGATGCCTATGGTGTCCCCGTCGCCGACCGGCACCCGCTCATAGGCCACCCGGGCCCCGGCGGGGACCAGGTAGGCGGCGCCGGTGAGCCGCGCGAGCTCCAGGCCGCCGGTCACGTAGTCGTTGTGCACATGCGTCTCGACCACATGGGAGATGCGCACTCCCCGTCGAGCGGCCATGGCGATGATCCGGTCGATGTCACGTGGCGGGTCGACCACCACGGCCGCTTCGCGGCCGCCGGCCAGATAGCCGCGGTTTCCCAGCCCTGGCACGTCCACGGTGTCGATGAAGAACACGAGCATGCTCCCTTCGTCTCTTATTTACCCCCGGGGGTATATGGCCGACCCTAGCAGAATTACCCCCGGGGGTATCTGGGAGAGATGTGGGAGCTCAGAAAGCGCTGTCTCTTCCCTGGGTGATGAGATCCAAGAAGGCATGCGTGATGCCTTGACAGAGGCGGCTGAGAGCGCTTTCTATGACTCGGCCGCAGCGCGGCAACCATCCCGAGGAAGGGGTCGACGATGGCACCTACGCACTCAGCCAGACGCGCCAGACGCGCCGGACGCGGCCGGCTGTTCGGCCCGCTCGTCGCGGTCGCCCTGGGCGCGCTCCCGCTGCTCGGGCCGCCCGCCACCGCCCGGGCCGACGACCAGCCGGGCGGCACCACGTACTACGTGGACTCGCGCGCGGGGAACGACAGCGCTTCGGGCACCAGCGCTGCCACGCCCTGGCGGAGCCTCGACCAGGTCAACCGGACGACGTTCCGGGCCGGCGACCGGATCCTGCTCAAGGCCGGTGGCTCATGGCAGGGGCAGCTGTGGCCCAAGGGGTCGGGCGAGGAGCACCGGCCGATCGTGATCGGCGACTACGGCAAGGGGCCGAAGCCGAGGATCGCGGGGGAGGGGCGCGTCGATGACGCGGTCCGCCTGTTCAACCAGGAGTACTGGGAGATCCGCGACCTCGACGTCAGCAACGCCGTCCCCGCCACCGGCACACCCGGCGAGAACCTGCGCGATCTGCGCGGCATCCATGTGTCGGGGGACGACTCGCGGCGGCTCGACCACTTCGTCGTCGAGCGGGTCGACGTCCACGACGTCACGGGTGAGGTGAACTGGATCAGCGGCAGCGTCTCGGACAACGCCCCGGGAATCCACTTCAAGACGGGCTGGGACGGCTCGAAGAAGACCGGCGGCATCGTCTTCGACACCACCGTGCCCGACATCACCGCGCCGCCCGCCACCCCGACCGTCCTGGGCGACATCCAGGTGCGGCACTCCACGGTGCGGAACACCTCGTTCGCCGGGATCGTGGTGAAGCAGTACACGGGTGACGGGAAGGACGCGAACGGCAACACCATCGCCACCCCGACCGGCTGGGGCACCCGCACCTCGGCCGCCGACACCACCTTCACCCCGCACACCAAGGTGACCCTCCGGGACAACTACATCACCCAGGCCGGCACGGCCTATGGATGCAACGGGATCTATCTGACCAATGTGCGGGGCGCCCTGGTCGATCACAACGTGGTCGACGCGACGGGGACCTCGGGCATCGAGACGTACTACTCCGACGATGTGGTGATCCAGCGCAACGAGGTGTACCGGACGCAAGCGAAGGCCGGAGGCGCCGACTCCAACGGCATCGACGCGGACAAGGGCACCACACGGGTCGTCATCCAGTACAACTTCGTGCACGACAACGGAGACGGCTTCCTGCTCTGCCAGTTCGCGTTCGGCGATGTCGTGGTCCGCTACAACATCGTCAGCGGAAACTCCCGGTACCCCATCTATCTGCACTCCGACAAGGCGGCCACCGCGGAGGTCCACAACAACACCGTGTACAACGCGAAGAGCCGCTACGTGGTGTACGGCTACGGGTCCTCCCTCGCCGCCCGGTACGACCTCCACGACAACGCCTTCTACTCGTCGGTCGCCGACGCGTCCCTGACCACCAGCCCGACCATCACCTACGGCCGGAACTTCTACGGCGGCGCCACGCTGCCCGTCCCCGCGACCGACACCGCCGCCCGCACGGGCGACCCGCTGTTCCGCGACCCGGCCGTCTCGGGCCCGTACGGCACGGCCGCCACCGGACCGCAGCTCAGCACGGCCCTGGGCTTCGGCCCGGCCAAGGGGTCACCGCTGATCGACGGCGGCGCGGCCACCCCGGACAACGGCGGCCGTGACTACATCGGCACCCGGCTGTACCAGGGCGCCCCGGACACCGGCGCCGTCGAGTACCGGCAGTGACGACCGTGCCCGGCCGGTGGCGGAACCGCCGGCCGGGCACGCCGCACCGGGTACTGGCGAACACGCCGCACCGGGTGCTGGTAAAGAGGGGAAGGTGACCCATGACCACCCCGCATCCGCCCCGCGCGTGCAGCCCGGCCGAACCCGCGACCAGTGGCGCTCCGTACGAGCGGATCTGAACCGGCGCCGGTCCGAGCTGACCGCCCGCGCCGCCGAAGCCTTCCCCGCCCACCGGCGGGTGGCCGGCACCCCCCTGCTCGCCCGGCCGGGGTGGATCCCCGACCGGCCCGTACCGCTGGAGCGGGTGCGGCTGGTGTGGACCGGCGAGACCCCCGCCACTCCGGTGGACGGGCACAGCCCCGCGCTCGACCCCATCCGGCCGCTGCGCGACGACGGCACACCGTACGCCTCGTACGCCGAGGCCGTCGGTGAGCTGGCGCGCCCCCGCCTGTTCGAAAACCGCGCGTGTTACCGGCTGCTCCAGGTGAGGGGCGATGACGCGGCCACGCTCACCTTCGGCCGCGGACACTACTTCGATGTCATCGACATCTGCGAGGCCGCAGCGCATGAATTCGCCGCGGCGAACCCTGCTGGCGCCGACCAAGCCCCGGACCTCACCCGTACGCCGTTCCGCGCTCTCATCGGCGACCCGACCGATCTGACCGCCCGCCCGGTCATGGCGGGCATCAGCACCCTCGTCCTGCGCCACGACCCGGGCCCCGCCCCGGGGCGCGGCACCGCCGAATTCATCCTCCACTGGCGCGATCCGGCGAAGGTCGCCACCGCGGGCGGGCTCCACCAGGTGACGCCGGTCGGCATGTTCCAGCCGTCCCACGACGCCCCCTGGAACGAGGCCAACGACTTCGGTCTGTGGCGCGCGATCGTCCGGGAGCTCAGCGAGGAACTGCTGGGCACGAGCGAGGACTACGGCAGCGACACCGCGCCCTTCGACTACGACGCATGGCCCTTCGACCGAGCCCTGGACGAGGCCCGCGACTCGGGCGCGGCGAGTGTTCACTGGCTGGGGCTCGGCGTGGACCCGCTCACGTTCGTCATCGACATGCTCACCGTGCTCGTCCTGGACGCCGAGGTCTTCGACGAGCTCTTCCAGGACCTGGCCGCGACGAACGACGAAGGTCATCTGGTCGGCGTCGAGGACGGCACGGGCCGCTCGATGGGGGTGCCCTTCCGGGCCGACCACATCGAACGGCTCACGACGGTGGAACCCATGCAGCCCGCCGGGGCCGCCCTGCTCAGGCTCGCCTGGCTGCACCGGGACGCGTTGCTGGGACGGGCCTGACCCGACCCGCCCCAGCAGACCTCAACTCCCGGCGGGTATCAGCGGCGCAGCGTCAGCCAGTCGAGGGCGGCGACCCGGGGGCCGCCGGTGGCCACGAGATAGACATCATGCGTGCCGGTGACGGTGCGGGGGAGTGCCACCGACCGCTCCTGCCAGGTGTCGGTGGAGCCGGTGTCCGGCACCGGCAGCGTGGCGGCCACCCGGCCGTCCGGGGCGTCGAGCCGCAGTTGCAGCGAGCAGCCCCGGCCGCAGCCGGCGGAGGCCAGCCGTACGGTCAGCTTGTCCGCGCCCGCGCCGAACCGCACCCCGCGGAAGCCGATCCGGTCGCCCGAGCCGAGCACTCCGGTGGCCGCCTCGCCCCGCTCGGCCCCGCGTACGGAAGTGGCCTGCTCGGCCTGGAGGGTGGCCGCGGCGTCCGGGCCGTCCGCGTAGAGCCGGATCTCGTTGACCGCCCAAGGGACCTCGCCGGGGGCTGTCAGCTCGACGCGCAGATAGCGGGCGGTCTGCTGCTCGAACACCGCGTCCTGGGTGAAGGAGCGGCCGCCGACCCGGGCGACGGGCGTGCCCCAGTGGCTGCCGTCGTCGCTGACGGACACGGCGAAGCCGTACGGATGGCCGGTGGCGTCCATACCGGCGTCGATCGACAGCCGGTCGAAGGTCTTGGCCGCGCCGAGGTCGAGCGTGAGCGACTGGCCCGTAGCCTGTGCGGCCGTCCCCTTCCACTGGGTGGTCTGGACGCCGTCCACGGCGGCCGACGCGTCGGTGCCGTCAGAACCAGGGGAAGCAGTCGCCTTCCAGCCGTCGTTGCGGACCCGCGACTGGCAGCCCGGCAGACTGCAGCCGGACGACCAGATCGGCGCGCCGTACTCATACGCCCCCTGGTCGGGGCCCGCGCCCCGGACGCCGGTGGTCACGCCGTCCACGGTCTCGCCCGCGTCGATGGCGGGCGAGCCCTCGCGCGGCCACAGCTCGCCGTTGCGCGCGTCGGTGTAGCCGGGATCGGCGGGCGGCAGCAGGTTGCTGCGCACCACCGGGGCCGGGTCGCCCGGCCCGGTGATGTCCATCGGCGCGAGCGCCACGTCGTTGCTGACGTAGGTGCCCGAGGCGTCGGTCGCGCCGCTCAGCCTGACGGCGGTGGAGACCCCGAGGCCGTAGGTGGAGTGGTGGTCGCGGTTGCCGAGGCTGACGCTGCTGTGGCCGTTGAAGAAGGTGCCGCGGGAGCCGGTGTTGTACGCCACGTTGTGGTGCAGCAGGAAGTTGCCCGATGAGTTGTCGATGTAGTAGCCGACCTGGCCGTCGGCGTCGTGGACGGTGTTGTGGTCGACGCTGGTGCCCTTGGCGTCCAGGTTGCAGCACACATAGAACGGGCTGCCGTCACGCGAGGTGCGCATGGCCTCGGACAGGTCGTTGTAGGCGATGCGGTTGTCGTGGAAGGGCACCCCGTTGAGCTGCCAGGCGGTGTCGATGCTGGCCCGGCCGGTGCGCCGGATCGTGTTGTGGGTGACGGTCTGCCCACTGCCGTTGATCTCGATACCGGGCGTGTAGCTGCCCATCCAGCCGACGTCGTGGACATAGGTGTTGGTCACGGTGTTCCCACTGCCGCGCAGCAGCACGCCGGTGCCCGCGGAGTACCCGATATCGCTGTCGCGCAGGGTGTTCCCGCTGCCGCGGATCTGCACCCCGGAGCCCAGCACCCGGGCGGCGACGATATGCCCCTCGAAGGGCGGGATGGCCAGCTCGTCGTCGCGCGGCATGGGCAGGGTCGAGAACTCGGAGATGTAGCGGGCCCGCAACCCCTCGACGAGCACGCCCGTGCTGGTGTCGCCGGTGCGCAGCGAGGTGCCCCACAGCTCGAGCCCCCGGACGGTGACATACGAGCTGCCGGCCAGGTCCACGCCCCAGCTCTCGTACTTCGCGGTCACGGTGTGGCCCGCGAGGCCGCCCTTGGGCGGGACCAGATACAGCCGCTTGGCGCCCTTGTCGTAGTACCACTCGCCCGGCCGGTCGAGGGTGGACTTGGCGCCGACCAGGTAGTAGTTGCGGTAGTTCTGGTCGCCCATGCACAGCGGGGTGCAGCGGTAGTTGCCGCCCTTGAAGTCGAGCGCGCCGGTGGCGGTGGCGGTCACCGTGCCGGTCTGCTGGCTCCAGGGGTTGGATCCGGCCCACAGATGGACGGTGGCGCCGGTGAAGTCGCCGGCCGGCAGGTCGGGGTCGTCGATGTGCTGATCGGTGGAGGTCCGCTCGGCCACGGCCCAGGACGGATTGAGCGGATCCGGCCCCGAGTTGGGCCAGCGCCCCTCCATGGCCCGCTCGCCGTCGACGAACAGGGCGTTCTCGCTGGGGTCGAGCGGCAGGTCCAGCTCGGTGGCGACCAGCCCGTCGCCCGCGTCCCGCCAGCTCGTCACGGTCCTGGTGCCGTCGACGGTGACGGCGCCGTCCCCGTACGCGGCGATGGTGATCGGCGCGTCCTTGGTGCCCGAGGGCGGGGCGACGCGCTCGCGGTAGCGGCCGCGGTGGATCAGACAGGTGTCGCCGGGCCGGACCAGTTCGGTGCAGCGGCCGATGGTGCGCAGCGGATGCGCCGCGCTGCCGTCCGCCCGGTCGGCGCCCCAGGTGGCGACGTGGTACGTATGGCCCCGGGACGCGCCGGTCGCGGTGTCGGCCGCCGCGGCCCCGGGGAACGATGTCGTGGCCAGGACCGCCGCTGCCGCGGCGACCATGGACACGATCCTGAACGCGGATCTCATGTACTGCCTCCCATGGTGGGGTGTGCGGGTGGACGCCTCCAGGCGGCCTCGCCCTCCGGTCCCGCGGCGGTGCCGAGGACGACACACCGCAGCCAGTGCTCACCGGGCGTCAGTTGTCCGATGAGCGTGGGCAGGGCGGTGCGCCGGGCGAGCACATTGGTGCCGGGCAGAGCGTCGACGACCCGTCCGGTGCGCTGCCCGTCGCTGTCGATCAGACCGGTCAGCCCGGCCGGCCCCCAGGCCCTGGCCCGCCCGGCGCAGGCCTGCCGGGTAAGGCCCGGGTCGCGGTCGATGGCGAAGCCGCCCTCGGCGGTGTGCAGCGCGCGCCCGGTGCGGATGCGATGGGTGCGCAGATGCCAGGGTGCGGCGGCGGTCAGCCAGGTGGTGATCTCGACGTCCGGCCAGGGGTGCCAGGTGCAGCGGATGGTGTCCCCGGCCAGCTGTGTGGCGCCGGGCTCCTCGCGGACGCGGTAGTGGTTGCCGTCGTCGCTCAGGGCGAGCATCGAGTCGTACGCCCCCTGCTCCAGGCCCAGCGGACCCGAGGGCAGGCTGAAGCCGAACCGGGTCGAGTACGCGAACTTGGCGTACTTCTCCGCGCCGTGCCGCACCCATGCGTGGTGCTGCCGGCCGGCCAGCAGTGTGACCTCGCCGTCCGCGCGCATCAGCACCGCGCCCGCGTGCGGCTGGGCGCTGACGGGGGCGAGGGCCGGGGCGGGCAGCTCCGACGCGGTCCAGAACGGATGGTTCGCGGGGAGCGCGAGGGGCAGTAAGGACTTCATCGCCCAGTACGGGGAGCCGGGGGCGTTGTACTGCTCGGCGAGCGCGGGCTGCGGATAGCCGTAGCCGATGGACAGCAGCCCCTCGCCCACGGCCTCCGGGCGCCGCTGCCACCAGCGCAGATGGCGCAGCAGATGCCCCTTGACCACGCCCCACGGCAGCGCCTCGACACCGGCGTACGGCAGCGCGGCCCAGAACGCGGCCTGCGCGAAGCGGTAGGTGAGGCTGCGGCCGTACGGGACGGCGGCCCCGTCGTCCGCGAACCAGTGCTGGAAGTCCCCCGCGAACAGCGAGGCGCGCATCCGGAAGCGCACCGCGCGCTCGGGGTCGCGCTCACCGGCGAGCGCCGCGTACAGCAGCCCGTAGAAGTGCATCGCCCACGGCACGTAGTAGTCGCGGCGCTCGGTGGGCCCGTCCGCGTACCAGCCGTCGCCGAGCGCGAAGGACTCCAGCCGGTCCAGCCTGGCCCGGATCGGGGCGGGGTCGTAGGACACGCCGACCCGGTCGAGGCCGAGGCCGATCAGGATGGGGAAGAACAGCCAGTTGTTCTCCGTGGTGGGGCGGTCGAGGGCGGAGCGCAGCCAGCGCGCGACCCGGTCCCGCTCGGGCCCCTTGAGCGGGTCCCACAGCCGGTCGGGGGCGAGCGCCAGGGCGAAGCCGATCGCGGCCATCTCGACGATCCGCTGGTCGTGGGGGCCGGGTTCGCCCCAGTACTCGGGGTGGTCCGGGTCCGTGCCGGTGGCCAGGCCCTGCGCCCAGTGGCCCCAGTGCTCGAAGGCCCCGCCGCCCGCGGCGAGCGGCGCGAGCCCCCACAGGGGCCGGGCGAAGGACTCCAGTTCGGCGGCCGTGTCATCGTGGATGGCGGTGTTGACGCCGAGCCTGAGCCTGGCCCGGCCCTCGCTGAAGTGCGGCAGCAGCGGCTCGGTGAGACGGCGTGCGAACCCCTGCAACGCGTTGCGGTCGGTCATCCCTTCTCGGCTCCCGCCATGAGTCCTGAGCGCAGAAAGCGCTGGGCGAATACGAATGCGACCAGGGTGGGCGCGGCGGCGACCAGTCCGGCCAGGGCCGCTTCCGGCTGATGGATGTCCAGGTCGCTGAAGCCGCTGCCCGCGTTGACCGCGCCGGTCGACTGCAGCAGCGACATCAGCCCGAGCTGCAGGGTGAAGGTCCGGTCGTCGGCGAGCATCACGAACGGCAGGAAGAAGTCCGTCCAGGAGCGGACGAAGGAGAAGAAGGCGATCAGCCCGATCGCGGGCTTGGCGAGCGGCACCGCGACCGACCAGAACAGCCGCAGCTCCCCGGCCCCGTCCACCCGCCCCGCGTCCAGCAGGGTGTTGGGAAGGTTGGCGGCGAAGTGCAGATAGGCGAGATAGACCCCGAAGGGATAGAAGGACAGCGGCAGGATCACCGAGGCCGGAGTGCCGACCAGGCCGAAGGCGTCCATCTCCAGATACAGGGGGAGCACCAGCGCGGCCGGCGGCAGGATCATGCAGACGATCGAGAGCGTCAGCAGCGTGCGCCGCCCGCCGAACTCGTGCTTGGCCAGGACATATCCGGCCGGTACGCACAGCGCGAGCGACAGCGCGACGCTCGCCGCCGCGTACAGGACCGAATTGCCGATCCAGATCGTGAGCTCACCGTCGTTGTACTTCAGCAGATGGCTCCACGCGGCGCCCACATTGCCCAGCGAGCCGAAGCCGAGCGGCGAACCGGTGGTCAGGTCGTCGGCGGTGCGGGTGGGGGCGAGGGCCAGCCACAGCAGCGGCAGCCCGAAGAAGACGGCCGCGCCGAGCAGGAAGAGCGCCCGCGCGGTACGGGATATGGCGTTCATCCGGCTGTCCCCCTCATCTGTCGTCCGTCGCGTACATCCGGGTGCGCCTGATCACGATCCAGGCGGCGACCAGACCGACCGCGAGCATGGCCAGGGAGAGCGCGGCGGCCTTGCCGAAGTCGCCTTCCTGGGTCGCGTAGGCGTACGCGAGCTGGTTGACCGACCAGGTGGGGCTGATCTGGCCGGGCGCCCCGGTGGTCAGCACGGTCGGCTCCACGAACACCTGACTGCCGGAGGCGAAGCTGGAGATGAGCACGAACGCGACATAGGTGCGCACCATCGGCAGCTTGATATGCCAGGTGGTGCGCCAGGTGGACGCCCCGTCGACCTGCGCGGCCTCCAGCACATCCCGGGGCAGCGCGTTGAGCGCCCCGTACAGCACGACGATCCAGCCGCCCGCGTGCACCGCGACGCCCATCACCGTCAGGATGCCGATCAGGGTGGAGCCGGAGAGCGCGTCCGTGACGCTGGTGATGTCGAACAGGTCGAGCAGCGGGCTGAAGGGGCTGGCATCCGGGCTGAACATGAACAGCCACAGCAGGGCCGCCGCCGAGCCGGTGACCGCCCCTGGCAGGTAGTAGACGAACTGCATGGTGGACGAGAAGCGGCCCGGCCGCGCGTGCAGGGTGAGCGCGAGCGAGAGCACCAGCAGGACCAGCACCGGCAGCCACAGCAGCAGATACGTCCCGACGTGCCACGCCGCGTCGGAGAGCCGGTAGTCGTCGAAGACGGCGCTCCAGTTGCGTGCGCCGGAGAACGCGCCGTCGTGCACGAAGGACGTCCACAGGGCGTAGCCGGCCGGCGCCAGCCCGAAGACGGCCAGGAACAGGGCGTACGGGCCGATCAGCGCCCAGGCCGCGAGGGATCGGGAGCGCTTCATCCGGCGGTCTGGTCAACGGAGTAGTTGTTGGTCTCGGCGGCCTGGATGAGCTTCTTCTGCCAGTCGGACAGGGCGTCGGTCAGCGACTTTCCGCTCCCGGTGGCGGCGCCGACGGTCTGGTTGAAGCTGTTCTGCCACTCCGCCTCGTAACGGATGGCGCCGAAGCCGGGGCGCAGACCGGCCGCGGCCTTCGTCAGCACGGGTACCGGATTCGCGGCGTAGTAGGGGTCCTTCGCCTTGGTCTTGCCCCATTCGGCAGCGGCGGCGGTGAAGGCGGGATACGTCGGCTGCTTTGCCTGGAGTGCGGTGTCGGTGGTCATCCAGGTGGCCATGGCGGCCGCGGCCTTGGCGCGGTTGCCCGCGTGTTTCGAGATCAGGAAGGCCCCGCCGCCGACCTGTCCGGCGTACGGCCTGTCCTCGCCGTCCCAGGTGGGCATGGGGGCTGCGGCGATCCTGCCGTCGGGCACCTTGAAGGCTGGCTTGAACATGAAGTCGCCGAACCAGGCGGGTCCGGGCAGCATCAGGATCTTGTCCTGGGAGCCGAGCTTCGCGAACGCCGGATCGGTGGGGACGACGGTGGTCACCGCCTTCTTCTCGGCGAGCGGCTGCAGCATCGCGGCCACCCGGGTGCAGGCGGCCTGCGCGGTGTCGATCCGCACCTTGGTCAGGCTGAGGGTGTCGCGGGTGGGACAGCCGCTGCTGCCGAAGTAGGTGCCCGCCCCGTACTTGCCGTTGACCGCGCCGACGATGGTGCCGGGGTGTTCGGCGGCGGCCTTCAGGCCGAGCTTCTGGTAGTCCTTCCAGGTGGTGGGCGCCCGGTAGTGGTACTTCTCCATCAGCTTCGCGTCGTACCACAGCACCGTCGGCGCGATGTCGTTGCGCAGGCAGTACACCTTGTTGTCGAAGGTGCAGGTGTCGAGGGAGCCCGGCGCGAAGCCGTCCAGGGTCTTCCCCGGCACCAGGCCCTCCAGCGGGGCCGCGTACGCGAACCTGTCGGCGGCCAGGGTCGCGGCCTCGGCCGGGTTGGCGAGGAAGACGAGGTCGGGCCAGCCGCGCTTGGTGCGGTTGGCGAGGGAGATCTTCGTGGGGACATAGCCCGCGTCGGGCGGGATGGTCACGATCCGGATCTTCTGGTCCGGGTGTTCCTTCTCGTACTGCTGCGCCGCGGCGGTACGGGTGTTGTCCACCCACACCAGCAGCTCGTCCTTGTCCCCGCCGCCCGCGCCCGAGCCGCAGCCGCCGAGCAGCAGCGCTCCGCACAGGACCAGTGCCGCGTAGGTGGGAAAGCCGGGACCCCATCGGTTCATCGAAGACCACCTCAATGCCGGGGAGCTGATGTTGCGATAGTTTTCGCAACACCGAGACCGTCCCGAAAGGTAGGAGAAACATCGGATGGGGTCAACGGCTGGGGACGAAATGGCGGGGGCGACTTTGGCCGAGATAGCGAAGGAGGCGGGTGTTTCGGTCTCTACCGTCTCAAAGGTGCTGCATAACAGATCCGATGTCTCCTCGAAGACCAGAGCGAAGGTCCAACGGCTTCTGGAGCGGTACGGCTATCTCGCCCGGCACCGCCCCGCGGCCTCGGCGGTGCTGCGCGGCGGGCTGATCGACTTCGTCATCAACGAACTGGACAGCCCCTGGGCGGTCGAGCTGATCCGCGGCGCGGAGGAGGTTCTGCACGGCGTCGGCATGAGCCTGGTCGTCTCGGCCACCCACGGCCGCACTCGGCTGGCCCGCCAGTGGCTGGACTCCCTGGCCACCCGGCCCACCCTCGGCGCGATCCTGGTCGTACCCGAGTTGACCGCCGCGCAACACGAGGAGCTGCGCCGGCTCCGTATTCCCTTCGCGTTGGTCGCCCCCGTCGATGAGCCCGCGCCCGGTGTACCGTGGGTGGGCGCCACCAACTGGCCCGGCGGGCTGGCCGCCACCCGCCATCTGATCGAGCTCGGCCACCGCCGCATCGCCATCATCAGCGGCCCGCAACGCCGCCTCACCTCACGCGCCCGCGCCGACGGCTACCGCTCGGCGCTGGAGGAGGCCGGGCTGCCCTTCGACCCGGAGCTCGTACGATACGGCGACTTCACCCATGACCTCGCCCACCGGCACGCCCTGGACCTGCTCGCGCTGGACCGGCGGCCAACCGCCATCTTCGCGGGCAGCGACCACCAGGCCCTCGGCACCTTCCGCGCGGCCGCCACCCTCGGTCTGCGCATCCCCGAGGACCTGAGCGTGGTCGGCTTCGACGATCTGCCCTTCGCCGACTGGGTCACCCCGCGGCTGACGACCGTGCGCACCCCGCTCGCCGATATGACCGCGCTCGCCGCCCGGATGGTCCTCCAACTGCTTGCCGGTGAACAGCCCGAGACCACACGGGTCGAGGTCGCCACGGAACTCGTCGTCCGCGAGAGCAGCGGGCCGCCTGCTCAGTTGTCGGACAGTTTGTAGTCGTAGTAGTCGGTCGGACCGGTCAACGCCGCCTGGAAGTACAGCGGTTCGCCATCGGTGTCCAGTGGGACCTCATGACCGGCCACCCGGGTGAAGCCGAGGGAGAGTCCGGGCAGATACGCGTACAAGGTCTCGTCCAGGACCGTCAGGCCCATCGCCGCCAGCCGCCCCAGCAACTCCCGGGCCGGGGTGCGGAAGACGTCGATACCGCGGAAGCGGACGGTGATGTCCTCGGGGCCGGGGCGGGGGATCCACACCTCCGCGGCGCCGAGGGTCTTGCCGTCCTCGAGATGGAAGACGATCTCGAACTGCGGGTGCAGCGCGAGCACCTTCATCGAGCGGAACCGCGCCGCGGAGCCGTCGTTGGAGACCTTGATCCTGCCCAGCTCCGCGGCCGCGGCCTTGAGGTCGTCCGCCGGCATGCCGAGGGGAAAGCCCGTGATGCCGTGCGGCGGGTCCAGCTCGATGTCCATGGCCCGCATCCTAAGAGGCGGGCTTCGCATGCTACGAGGCAGCGCCCCGCATCCTACGAGGCGGTGCCCTCGACGAGTTGCCTGACCCGCTCCGGTGCGTAGATGCCGTCGGTCAGCAGCTGGGACAGACCGAGGATGCCGGCGTGCGGATCCAGTTCGCTGCGCACGATCTGGAGGTTGCGGGTGGCCAGCGGCAGCGAGCGGCCGTACACGACCTCGCGGATACCGGCGAACAACTGCTCGTCGGTGTGCGCGAGTTGACCGCCGATGGCGATGACCCGGGGGTTGAACATATTGACCGCGTCGGCGATGGCGCCCCCCAGAATGCGGGCGGCGCGGCGCGCGAGCCGTACGGCGGTGATGTCGCCGGAGCGGATGAGTCGCACGGCGTCGTCGACGGTGGCCACCTCGTAACCGGCCTCCCTCAGGTCCCGGACCAGGGCCCAGCCGCCGGCGTGGGCCTCCACACAGCCGGTGTTTCCGCAGCGGCACAGCGGGGGCTCGGCGACGTCCTCGACGGTGACCTGGATATGGCCCACGTCCCCGGCCGCGCCGTCGGCCCCCCGGTGGATCCGGCCACTGGCGATGATGCCGGTGCCCACGCCGGTGCCGATCTTGACCATGAGCAGATGCGCGGTGTCGGGATAGCGCAGCCGGTGTTCGCCGTACGCCATGGCGTTGACGTCCTTGTCCACCAGCACCGGGCAGTCGTAGCGCGGGGCGAACCAGCCGGGGATGTCATACCGGTCCCAGCCGGTCATGATCGGCGGGCTGACCACGCGCCCGGTGCCGAAGTCCACCGGGCCGGGCACCCCGAGGCCCACGCCGAGGACGTCCGACTCCTCGTACCGGGTCTCCTTGAGCAGCCGGCCGAACAGCTCGTCGACGAGGGCCAGAACGGCCGACGGCCCGGCGGTCACATCCGAGGGGGCCTCGCGCTCCGCCCGTACCTCCCCGCCCAGGTCGCATACGGCGGTGCGCAGCCCGGTCGCGCCGATGTCGGCCACCAGCAGTACCCCGCGGTGGCGGTTGACGACGAATCGGCTCGCGGGGCGGCCGCGGGTGCGCGCGTCCTCCGGTGCGGGGACGAGGAGTTGGGCGCCGAGGAGGCTGTCGAGACGCTGGTTGACGGTGGTCCGTGAGAGCCCCGTAAGACGCACCACATCCGCCTTGGTCAGGCCCTCGTCGACATCGCGGAACAGGGCGAGAACATCGCCGAGAGCGATCCCGGTCCGGAGAGCCCCTGCGTTGATGGTGTCCACTCGCACACTCTAGCCATGGGTGTGAGTGGACGGAAGATGGCAATCTTGTGACGGAAAAAGTTGAAAGAGGGGTTGCTCGATCTCATAAATGGGAGCTACTTTCAGCCGCATCACCATCGGAAGGGACGCCTGATGCGGAGAAAAGCCACCGTGAGAAGAGGGAGCGTTGTCGCCACCGCTGCCGCCGTCGTGGCCGGGGCCCTGGTCCTGAGCGGCTGCGGATCCGGCGACACGGGCGCGTCGGGCAGCACCAAGGTCGCCGCCGTGATCAAGGGGCTGGACAACCCGTTCTTCCAGAGCATGCGCCAGGGCATCGAGACACAGGCCAAGTCGGAGAAGCTGTCGACGACCGTGCAGGCCGCGAACTCGATCACCGACACCACCGGCCAGGCCGACAAGTTGAACGGGCTGGCCGGCCAGGACTACGGCTGCTTCATCGTCAACCCGATCTCCGGCTCCAACCTGGTCCAGGGGCTGGCCAAGCTCGCCGCGAAGAAGAAGACCATCGTCAACATCGACAACCCAGTCGACACCAAGGCGGCCAAGGCCGCCGGCGCCACCCCGGCCACCTACATCGGCACCGACAACGTGGCGGCCGGCGAGATGGCCGGCAAGCGGATGGCGGAACTGCTGCCCAAGGGCGGCAAGGTCGCCGTCATAGGCGGCATCGCCGGCGATGTCACCAGCGCGGCCCGCGTCGAGGGGTTCAAGAAGGGCGTGAGCGGCAAGCTGGAGGTGGTCCAGACGGTGGCCGCCGACTGGGACCGGCAGACCGCCCTCACCAAGGCCACTGATGTGATGCGCGCCAACAAGGACCTGTCCGGCTTCTTCGTGGCCAACGACGACATGGGCCTCGGCGTCTCCCGCGCCATCGCCAACGCGGGCAAGACCGGCAAGGTCAAGGTCATCAGCGTGGACGGGGTCAAGGACGCGCTGAAGGCCGTCGAGTCCGGCACCCTGGACGCCACCGTGGCCCAGTACCCGTACGCCATCGGCCTGATGGGCGTCGAGGCGTGCCAGGCGGCCGCCAAGGGCAAGAAGCTGCCCGCCGACGTCAAGGCCCCGGTGGAACTCGTGACCAAGGACAACGCGGGCAAGGCCCTGGCCGCCACGCCCAAGCCCTTCGGCACCTACGACGACCCGTTCAAGCAGCTCCTGCGCTAGGGCCGTCCTCAACAGCCCCAACAGCGACGCATCCGGCGGGCGGGTGGCGTACCACGCCACCCGCCATCGCCAGGAGGACACACATGGCAAACGCAACGCTCGCGGCACCCGACCGTGACACTTGGCCCACGCGCCTGCGTGACATCGGTTTCTGGGCCGACTGGGCGGCCCTGGTCGGGCTCATCGTGCTCGTGGTGGTCTTCCAGGCCGCCAACCCGACCTTTCTGAGCACCGGCAACATCCAGTCCATGCTGGAGGCCGCCGCGATCCTGATCATTCTGGGGGTCGGACAGACCTTCGTCATCGCCACCGCGGGCATCGACCTGTCCATCGCCTCCGTCATGACCCTGGGCGCGGTCGGCTTCGGCCAGGCGTACTCGGCCGGCTGGGGGCTCGCGGCCTCCTGCGCCGTC